>NZ_JAAAPJ010000007.1:300000-552190 GCF_009909145.1 Corallococcus silvisoli | reverse complement strand
CTCGTAGCGCATCATCTCGCCTTGCCTCCTTGCGGAGACAACAACCGGCGCTCCCACATCCATCAGACACGGCCTAGGCGCCCAGCACCTGCCGCAGCACGGTCTGGAAGTAGTTCGTGCTGCCGACGTGGGCGGCGTGCAGGCGCGCGGACTGGTGGAGGCGCTGGGCGACGGCCTCGAACTCCGCCTGGCTGACGTCGCGCAGGGACAGGTACAGGCGGGCGGCGGCGCGCAGATAGGAGAAGAGCGCGTTCTTGTGGTGCCCGTCCGGGCGGCGCGCGAGGTGGCGGTACAGCTGGGAGAACTCCTGGTCGACCTCCGCGTGGCGGGTGTCGCGGCAGAAGCCGGCGGCCGTGGCCTCGATGAGGAAGAAGAACGGCTCGTAGTCGGGGAAGGGCGGCCGGGAGAAGTCGGGCGGCTGCTTGTTGCCGGTCCACAGCGCGGACACGGGCTGGAGGCGCACGTGGGCGGTGACGTCACCGAAGCGCACGGGCACCTCGTCGCCCACGCCCTTCACCTGGCCCTGCTCGTCCCGCTCCACGGGGATGAACAGGCGCATGGGGTCCTCCACCTTCACGCCCGCCTTCTCCAGCTCCGCCACCACGTTCGCGTCCATTGCGTTGATGTTCCTCCGGGTCCCCCCATCTACCGCGTCGCGCCCGGATGTGCACCCGGGACGGCGGTCTGGCGTTCAGGCGCCGCCGCTTCCAGCACCGCTTCGGCGGCACGGAAGATGCCATCGGCGCGAGCGTACGGCTCAGGGGTTCCTGTGTCGGAGACTGGCCAGGGAAGGCACGCGCCCCCCGTGAACCTCGCGTGCCGGGAGGTCTTGAACAGACCGGAACCACAGGACCATGCCATCCGGACCTCGAACCCCAGGGTCGACTGGCAGGGTGGCCCCTGTTCGGAGCGGGTCGCCGCGTCCACCAGCTCGCGCAGGAACCGCTCCCCCACTGCGCGGTCCAGGCGTTGATCCACGCGATAGGCGTCCTCCAGGAAGGCCCTCTGCCGGACGCCCTTCAGCCAAGCCCCCTCCTTCCGGACTCGCAGCTCCCACGTGTTCGTCGTTCCTCCGTAGCACCCGTGAGTATCGAACTCGACCTGGAGCACGGCGTGGGGCGTCGAAAGCAAGCACGCCAGCGGGCTCTCAGGAGGCGCCCGCCGCTGTCCGGGAGCGAGGGCTCTCGTCCCAGGCTTGCGTCCCGAGGCCACCGCGAAATCGTAGTCCTCCAGCCCCTCACCGGGACTCCAGGTGCGGCCATCATCCGATGAGCGCAGCAGTTGGCCGCTGGAGAGCTCCGCGAGCAGGATCCCGCCCCCGAGCGCGACCAGCGAATGGATGGGTCTGCCGGCCGTCTCGCCCAACCGGAACCAGGAGTGGCCCGAATCATGGGTGGCCATGAGTTGGGAGTTCACCCATCCCACCCAGTGCCGAGACCCTCGCTGGATGAAGCCATCCAGGCGGGTGACGCGCCCCTGAGCGCGCGTGAGCAACGGCCCCTGACGGAGAGGCTGACCTCCCATGAAGGTCGTGAGTTCACTCCTGTCTGAAAGGGCCACCACGGTATCCCCGAGGAATCCCCAGGCATGTTCGAAGGAAGGGACCCACTGGTCGACCGGCAGGTCCGGAGGTGTCTGGGTCAGCACCTGCCGTCCATCCTTGAGGGAGGAGACATGGAGCGACGAGGTTCCGGAAACGGGCCCCTGCCAGGTCCCGCCCCCATCGGTTGTCTTGTAGAGCCCCCCGGAGCCCTGGACCCAGCCCAGCTCCGGAGTGAGTCGCAGGACATCGTGCAGCTTCGGCGGGGACTCATGGTCTCCGAAGTCGGAGCGCTGGGGTGGCTGCGAAGGCGGCGCCAATGGCATCCAACTGTTGCCACCATCCTCCGTGGCCCAGAGCGTGGCCATCGTGCCCACGGCCCACCCCTGGTCGGGCGTGACGAAGGAGAGCCCCCGGCAGCGGTCCCTGTCGTTGAAGGGCGTGGCGGTCAGTTCCTGCCAGCTCGCGCCCTGGTCGTCGCTACGCACGATGCGTCCGGAGGAGCCACACATCCAGGTCCGCGGGCCAGAGCGCGCCAACGTGTAGATCCATTGCTTATCGACCAGCGGGACGGAGTGCCATGTCTTGCCAGCATCCGTCGTGCGGAAGATGCGCGGCCCGAGATGGCCCGCCACGAGGCCCACCTCGGGCGTGTACCAGGTCAGGAAGTCGATGACGTTCGAGTGGTTTCCCGCCCGTGCCCTATTCAATGCCTGGGAGAGTTCCGTCGCGGGCCGCCAGGAGCGGCCTTCATCGGTGCTGCGATAGGCTTCGATACCAGACGCCTCGGAGACCTTGTAGGGCTCCACCCCGAGGGCCCACCATTCTCCTCCAGGCCCTGGCGCGACCACCCCGAGCCGGGCATCGAGCGCTTCGACGGACAGGTCCGCGAATACCGGCGAGGAGGCAACACGCCCCGGCGTGGCGCACCCCAGCGACAAGCCGCACACGACCCAGACACCCCAATGACGGACGCGCATCTCCACCTTCCAGGAATGGAGGCAGTATCCACCTCCGAGCGCATCCGCATTCCTCACCGTTCCATCATGGTTCCCGGATGAAGCCCATGACCCGAAGCGAGATCCGCGAAGCCATCCAGCACCTGTTCACCGTGTTCCGAGACCGCGCCCCATTGGTTCGCGAAACAACTGACACGGCGGCAACTCCTTTCGAGCCCGTTTACTGCCAACCACCCGGGCGGAACGCCGCGCCGCGCGGCATGGACAGACCAGACTGGAGGACCTGGAATGACACACACCCTCCAGAGGTGCCTCATGCCCCAATGCCTTCAACCGAGACTCCTGTTGTGTTTCGCACTTGGAATCCTCTTCACGGGGTGCAGTGAAGGAGGCCTGGAGGCCGTGAGCACCTCCGAGTGCTCCACCGGCCTGAAGTGGACCGGCGACGACCATGGCTCCGCCCTGATGCACCCCGGTGGCGACTGCATCCAATGTCATTCAGGGCACGACGAAGGCGCAGGGCCCGGCGAAGGGCCGGGGCACGGCGGAGGCGAGGAGCACGGAGAAGGGCCGATGTTCGTGGTGGCGGGCACCGTCCAGGCCACCGCGCACGAGGCGGACGACTGCGCGGGGCTCGAAGGCGCCCAGGTCGTCATCACCGACGCGAATCAGAAGGCATACACGCTGAAGACCAATGCCTCTGGCAACTTCTTCATCAAGTCCGACGACGCCAAGGACTTCGCGTTCCCCTACACCGCTCGCATCACCCACGGTGGAACCCAGTGGGCCATGAACACCCCTCAGAGCACCGGGGCCTGCGCCTCCTGCCACACCGTGACGGGAGCCAACGGCGCTCCCGGGCGCATCAGCCCTCCGTGATGACCCATCCCGCCAGGAGCCGGTGAAGCGTGCGCAAAAAGAAAGGGCGTCAGACCGGAGTCTGACGCCCTCGAATTTCCCTGCTGCTGTGTGCCCAAGGGCGGAATCGAACCACCGACACGGGGATTTTCAGTCCCCTGCTCTACCGACTGAGCTACTTGGGCGTACCGCGCGCCGCGAACGGCAGGGCCGATTTACGGTCACTTGCCGCCGCCGTCAACCTCTTTCCTCCGCACGTCCCTCGCCCCCCGCTCAGGCCGCCAGCCTGGGTGCCGCGCCGTCCCAGGCCGTGCACCCCTCCGTCAGCCGCTGGCGCAGCTTCTGACGCAGCCCCTGCTCAATCTGCCGGATCCGCACCGCCGTCACCCCGAAGCGCTGGGCCAGCAGCTCCGCGCTCACCCCGTCCTCCGCCAACATCCGCTCCTTCACCAGCGCCCGCTCCCGCGCGTCCAGCTCCGGCCAGGCCTCTTCCACGCTCTGGTGCAGCTTCCGCGCCCACATCCCCCGGTCGGCCTGCTCCTCCACCGAGTCCTCCTCCGACTCCAGCATGTCCAGCCGCGTCACATCCCCCTCCCACCCCAGCGGCGCGTTCAACGACACGTCCTTCGCCAGCGCATCCGTCCCCCGCGCCACCTCCTCCTCCCGCTTGCCCAGCGCCTCCGCCAGACGCTTCGTCACCTCGGGGTGGCCCTCTCCCCACCGGGCCTCCAGCCGCGCGCGCTCACGCCGGAGCTGGAAGACAATCCAGGGCGCCCGGCCGCCCGCCACGCTCCAGGTCCGCGACACGTAGGCCCGGATGCGAGCGCGGATCCACTGCTGCGCGTACGCGCCGAACGGCACCCCTCGCTCCTCGAACCGGCGCGCCGCCTCCACCAGGCCCACGTTGCCCTCCGCCATCAGCTCCTCCAGCGACAGGCCCGTCCAGCGGTACTTCCAGGCCAGCCGGCGGACCAGCTGCAGGTGCCCCCGCACCCGCAGTTCCACTTCCGCCGAATCCACCTCGGCCCCCATCCCCCCCACCGTGGACACGCGCTCTTCGTAGATGGCTTCCATGAACGCACCTCCCCAATCAGTCCTCCGCGCACCCATCGCGCGGTGACGGGCATAGAAATAAGGGGGCGGCACTCTTAATAAAATGAGCTAGTTTGGATGGAACCCTTCGGTTATTCCTAAGTCATGGCCTGGCTCAACTACCACCATCTCCTGTATTTCTGGACGGTTGCGCGGGCAGGCAGCATCGCCCGGGCGAGCGAGGAGCTGCACCTCGCCCAGCCGACCATCAGCGCGCAGATCAAGCTGCTGGAGGAGTCGCTCGGCCACCAGCTCTTCGAGCGCAAGGGCCGCAAGCTGGTCCTCTCCGACGTGGGCCGCACCGTGATGCGCTACGCGGACGAGATCTTCCGCCTGGGCAATGAGCTGAAGAACGTCGTCTCAGGCCTGCCCTCCGGACAGCAGCTGCGCCTCAACGTGGGCGTGCTGGATGTCATCCCCAAGCTGGTCGCCGAGCAGCTCCTCAAGCCCGCGCTGGAGGCGGGGCCCTCGCTGCGCATCATCTGCCGTGAGAGCCCCCTGCCCCAGCTGCTCGCGCAGCTGGCGCTGCATGAGCTGGACGTGGTGCTCGCGGACGCGCCCGGCTCCGAGCCCGTCAGCGTCCGCTCCTTCAACCACCTGCTGGGCAAGTGCGGGGTGACGTTCTTCGCCGCCCAGCCGCTCGCGCACCTGCGCAAGGACTTCCCGCGCTCGCTGAATGGTGCCCCCATGCTGCTGCCGTCGGAGGAGTCGTCGGTGCGCCGCTCGCTGGACCTGTGGTTCGAACGGCGCGGCGTCCGGCCCCTCATCGCCGGCGACTTCGACGACAGCGCGCTGCTCCAGGCCTTCGGCCAGAAGGGCCACGGCATCTTCGCCATGCCCTCCATCATCGACGCCGAGGTGCAGCGGCAGTTCGACGTCACCGCCATCGGCCACACCGACGAAATCGAGCAGTGCTTCTACGCCATCACCGTGGAGCGCCGCCTGCGCCACCCCGCCGTCGTCGCCATCGCCGAGGCCGCGCGCTCGCACATCTTCGGCGGGTGAGGCTCCAGGGCCTTCACGCCACGGCCCGGAACACCTCCGCGCCCGCCACCACCGTGGCCAGCACGCGCGCGTCCACCAGCGCCGACGCGGACCCCTCCACGGGGTCCTCCGACAGCGCGACGAAGTCCGCGTCCAGGCCGGGCATCAGCCGTCCGCGCCGCGCCTCCTCGAAGGACGCCCACGCGGGCCCCACCGTGAAGCCCTCCAGCGCCTCGGCCGCGCTCAGGCGCTCCTGGGGATGCCAGCCGCCCTCCGGCCAACCCTTCGCATCCTGCCGCGTGCGCGCCGCGTAGAGCCCCGCGAGCACGTCCGGGTTCTCGATGGGGAAGTCACTGCCCAGCGCCAGGTGCGCGCCCGCGTCCTTCAACGCGCGCCACGCATACGCGCCCTTCAGCCGCTCGCGCCCCAGCCGCGTCTCCGCCCAGCGCATGTCGCTGGTGGCGTGCGTGGGCTGCACGCTGGCCACCAGCCCCGCGGCGCCGAGCCTCTGGATGTCCTCCCACCGCAAGATCTGCGCGTGCTCCACGCGGTGCCGCAGCGCCTGCGTGCCCGTCCGCTCCGCCCCGCGCAAGAGCACGTCCACGACCAATGTATTGGCACGGTCTCCAATGGCATGGATGCACACCTGGAAGCCCCGGGCCATGAAGGCCTGGGCCCGGGCCTCGAGCTCTTCCGGCGCGAGGAGCAGCAGGCCGCGCTGGCCGGGCTCGTCGCTGTAATCCTCATGCAGCGCCGCGCCGCGGCTGCCCAGCGCGCCATCCGCCAGGAACTTCACCGCGCGCATCGACAGGTGCCGCCCCTGCCATGGCCCCTGCGCCAGGTAGGCGTGGCGCTCCTCGCCCTGCCCCGCGGCCATCGCATACACGCGCAGGGGCAGCGTCCCCGCCGCGTCCCACGCCTGCAACGTCCGGAACGCCCCCAGGTCCATGCCCGCGTCGTGCACGCCCGTGAGCCCCACCCGCGCGCAGCGCTCCAGCGCCGCTCGCAGCCGGCCCTCCAGCTGTTCGCTCGTGGGCGCGGGGATGAAGGCGTCCAGCAGATCCATGGCGTTGTCCACGAGGACTCCGGTGGGTTCGCCCTTCGCATCCCGGAGGATGCGGCCTCCGCGCGGATCCTCCGTGTGCCGGGTGATGCCCGCGCGGCGCAGCGCCTCGCCGTTCACCCAGGCCGCGTGGTGGTCCACCCGCGTGAGGAACACCGGCGTCGTGGGGAAGCGCGCATCCAGCTCGGCGCGGCCAGGGAACGCGGCGCCCGGCCACGCGTTCTGATCCCACCCCTTTCCGAGCAGCCAGTCTCCCTGGAAGCTCGAAGCGGGCGCCTTCGCCAACCGCTGGACGACGTCCTCCACCGAGGGCGCATCCTCCAAGCGCACCGTGGTCAGGCTCCGCCCCAGGCCGTGCAGG
Source organism: Corallococcus silvisoli (assembly GCF_009909145.1). Classification (NCBI taxonomy): domain Bacteria; kingdom Pseudomonadati; phylum Myxococcota; class Myxococcia; order Myxococcales; family Myxococcaceae; genus Corallococcus; species Corallococcus silvisoli. The sequence continues at coordinate 545,333 of NZ_JAAAPJ010000007.1, read as the reverse complement.
TGCGCGTGCGCATCCACCAGCCCGGGCACCACCGTGGCCCGCCCCAGGTCCACTTCACGCGCTCGCGAACCAGCGACGGCGCGCACCTCCGCGAGCGTCCCCACCGCGAGCAGCCGTCCGGCGCGCACCGCCAACGCGGACGCGCGCGGACGTGCTGGATCCAGCGTCCACACGCGCTCCGCCCTGTAGACCGTGGTCTCGTCCGTCATGCGGCGGAGCCTACCCACCTCCCTCGGGGAAGCCACCATCCACGCCCGGCGCTTCGATGGGGGCCGCGGGGCCGCTCGGCTCGTCGGGCACGTTCTGGATGGGCTCGCGGACCGTGTCCGGCCCCTGGATGGGGACCTGGTTCTCCGTCCCGGCGGGCTGGGTGGTCTTGCAGGCCACCGCTCCCGCGGTCAGGCCCAGAGCAGCGATGAGCAGCACGGCACGGCGCATGAAACCTCCTGGGAGCACAGCGTGAGACCGACCCTAGGGAGGTGCGCCCTCCCCCCGCAACGCGCATCCCCTTCAACGTCCACCATTGGATGCACAGGCGGGACTCCAGGCCCTTCCTGCCCGCACGCTCCCCAGGCCCCCGGCTTCGGCCCCCTGTCAGCCGAACGTTCGATGCACACCGTTGTGCAAGCGCGTGCGCGCGAGGGGCGCGCACCCGGGGGATGCGGTGGCCATGCGGGAGCACGTCGACAGCAAGCGCTTTCGCCTTCACGTCCTCTGGGGCTGGCTCATGGCCCTGTGCTTCGCAGGCTCCCTCCTCGCGTCCGCCGCCCCCGCGCCCGCCGCGCCCCTCGTCACCCGGTGTGAGCTGGAGGGCGTGGTGGATGCCGGGTCGGGCGCCTACCTCGCGGACTGCGTGAAGCGCGCGGAGGCCAGTGGCGCCACGGCGCTGCTCGTGCGGCTGGACACGCCTGGGGGCGAGCTGGAGGCCACCCGCACCGTCGTGCGTGCGTTCCTGGGCTCGCGCGTCCCCGTGCTCGTCTGGGTGGGCCCGTCCGGCGCGCATGCCGGCAGCGCGGGCGTGTTCATCGCGCTCGCGTCGAACGTGAGCGCGATGGCCCCCGGGACGAACATCGGCGCCGCGCACCCGGTGGGGCCGGGAGGTGAGGACCTGGAGGCGGCCGGGGGGACGCAGCTCGCCCGGAAGATCGAGAACGACACCGTCGCCTTCGCGGAAGGACTGGCCCGTCAGCGGGGCCGGGACGCGGAGTGGGCCTCGATCGCCGTGCGCGACAGCGCCAGCATCCCCGCGGACCGCGCCGTGGCCCTTCACGTGGTGGAGTTCGTCGTGCCCACCGAGGCCGCGTTCCTCGCCGCCGTCGACGGCCGCCGCGTGGAGCTGGCGGGCGGCGACACCGTGACGCTCGCCACTCGCGACGCCCGCGTCGTGTCGCTCGAGCCGGGGGTGGCCCAGCAGGTGGTGCACGCGCTCGCGCAGCCGTCCCTCGTCTACCTGTTGTTCCTGGTCGCGGCGCTGGGGTTGGTGGCGGAGCTGTCCCATCCGGGCGCGGTGGCGCCGGGGCTCGTGGGCATCGTGGCGCTGGTGCTCGCCTTGATGGCGTCCTCCACGCTGCCGGTGCGCTCGGGGGCGCTGGTGTTGATGCTCGCGGGCGTGGGGCTCATCCTCGCGGAGCTCTTCGTCACCAGCGGTCTGCTGGGCGCGGCGGGCGTGAGCCTGTTGCTCCTGGGCGGCGTGTTCCTGGTGGACCGCTTCGAGCCCGGCTGGTTCGTGGATCCATCCTTCCGCCCTTCGTGGGGCGTGATGCTGCCCACGGCCCTGGTGCTCGCCGGGACCGCGGCCTTCCTCGCGTATCGCAGCGCCCAGACGCGCGGGCTGCCGCAGCGGGGCGGAGACGCGGGGCTCGTCGGCGAGGCGGGCACTGCGCTGGGTCCCGTCACGTCCACGGGCGGCGAGGTGTTCGTCCACGGCGAGCGCTGGCGGGCCGTCTCCTTCACCCCCATCCACGAGGGCGCCCGCGTCGTGGTGCGCGCCGTGGAGGGGCTCACCCTCACCGTCGCGGAGGCGATGCCATGAACAATCTGTTCGGCGCCCTGGGGCTGATCATCCCGCTGGGCCTGTTGTTCCTCCTCTTCGTCTCCGGCGTGCGCATCGTCACCGAGTACCAGAACGGCGTCGTGTTCCGGCTGGGCCGCTTCGTGGGCCTCAAGCGCGCGGGCTTCCGCTGGCTCATCCCCTTCATCGAACGGATGGTCATCATCGACCTGCGCACCGTGGCGCGCGACGTGCCCCCGCAGGACGTCATCACCAAGGACAACGTCAGCGTGAAGGTCAACGCCGTCGTCTACTTCCGCGTCATCCAGGCGGACCGGGCCGTGCTCCAGGTGGAGGACTACCTCTACGCCACCAGCCAGATCGCCCAGACCACGCTGCGCGCCATCCTGGGCCAGGTGGAGCTGGATGATTTGCTGTCCCAGCGCGAGCGCATCAACCATGAGCTCCAGCAGGTGCTGGACGCGCGCACCGGCCCGTGGGGCATCAAGGTCTCCAACGTGGAGGTGAAGCACATCGACCTGCCCCTGGAGATGCAGCGGGCCATCGCGCGGCAGGCCGAGGCCGAACGCGAGCGCCGCGCGAAGATCATCGCCGCGGAGGGCGAACACCAGGCCGCCGAGAAGCTCGCCCAGGCCGCCGACGTGCTCAGCCGCAACCCCGCCACGCTCCAGCTGCGCTACCTGCAGACGCTGGTCGAAATCACCGGCGGCGGAAACCACACCATCCTGCCCATCCCGCTGGAGCTGCTGCGCGCGTTCGGCGCGGTGCCCGCGCGGCCCTTCCGCCCGGAGGAGGCCCGCGACGAGGAGGACGAGGACGCGTCCCACGGCCTCTCCTGAAACGACGAAGGTCCACCCGCGCGGGTGCGTGGGTGGACCTCCTGGGTGAAGCGGGCGGCGGGATTACAGCTGGCCGCTGTCCTCGATCTTCACGGGCTGGCGCGTCGCGCCGGACTGGCTGCCCACGCCCTCGATCTTCTTCACCACGTCCATGCCTTCGACGACCTTGCCGAAGACGACGTGCTTGCCGTCGAGCCACGGCGTCGGAATGGTGGTGAGGAAGAACTGCGAGCCGTTGGTGTTGCGGCCCGCGTTCGCCATGGACAGGAAGCCCTCGCCGGTGTGCTTGTGCTTGAAGTTCTCGTCCGCGAACTTCTCACCGTAGATGGACTCGCCGCCCGTGCCGTTGCCGGCGGTGAAGTCGCCGCCCTGGCACATGAACTGCGGGATGACGCGGTGGAAGGACGAGCCCTTGTAGTGCAGCGGCTTGCCGCTGCGGCCAATGCCCTTCTCGCCCGTGCACAGGGCGCGGAAGTTCTCGGCGGTCTTGGGAACGTCGTCGGAGAACAGCTCCATCACGATGCGGCCGGCGGGCTGGCCACCAATCGACATGTCGAAGAAGACCTTGGTGTTTGCCATGTTCACGTGCTCCACGGTGTGGGTTGAGCCAGAGGCTTTGGATATCAGCGCGAGATCCGGCGCGCGGCCCCGGGACCTACCAGACCCGCGCGTCTCGAAGGCAGCAGCTAGCACCGTCGCGTGCGCTGCGGAACAAATTCAGGCGCCGGGAGGGCCGTCTCGGAAGAGGTCCTCGCGCTCCAGCGTGATGGCGCGGCGGCTCAGGCGCAGCGAGGCCAGCGCCAGCACCGCCGTGGAGCCCAGCAGGCCCACGCCCAGGGAGAAGGACAGCACCGGCAGCTCCTCCGGCACCGGGACGCTGCGGCGCAGCAGGTACAGCAGCGACGTCACCACGAAGGCCAGGAGCGCCGCGTAGGTGAAGCCGATGGCCCGCGCGAGGATGGCGTGGCGCCGGTCCATGATGGCCACCTCCTCGCGCAGGAGCGCCCGGCGCGCGTGCCCCTCTGGCAGCGTGCGCCATTCACGGACCATGTCCCGCATGCGGGCGGTGATGCGCGAAATCTGGTTGTCCAGCCCGGTCGCCAGGATGCCGCACCCGGACACCATCACCGCGGGCGTCACCGCCGTCCCGATGAGCTGGATGGACGAAGGGTCCAACCCCGCCATGCCGACGTTCATGGCCTCCTTCTGACCCACCGCCCGCCCGGCCGCCACCCCGGTCCATCCCGACACCAGCAGTGGCGAATCAACACCGGCATCTTGACACCAAAACTGTCACGACCTACTGTCAGGTTCGTGAGCACGCCCAAGACACAGACCGAATGGAAGCTGGCCGCGTTGGCGGAGGAGGTGGGGGTCTCCGCGCGCACGGTCCGCTACTACGTCCAGCGGGGCCTCCTGCCCGCGCCGCCCTTCAAGGGGCCGGACACCGTGTACGGCGAGGAGCACCGGGTGCGGCTCAAGGCCATCCGGGTGCTCCAGGCGCGGTTCATGCCGCTGGACGCCATCCAGGTGGAGCTCCAGCGGCTGTCGCCGGAGGAGCTGCTCCGGCTGGCGGAGACGCCCGTGGGGCCCGTGACGCTGCCGGAAGCACCGCCCCCGCCGCCCCCGCGGCGCCCGGGCAAAGACCCGACGGTGGAGGTGGCGCGTTACCAGCGCTGGCTCCTGGCGCCGGGGTTGGAATTGCACGTGTCGGAGCAGGCGGAAGCGAAGGTCCGGGCGCTGGCGGAGCGGGTGCGCGCCCTCATTCAGGAGTCCGAGGAAGGAACGCAGTCATGAACGAGCAGGCGAAGTGTGGGCTGTTCACGCGCGACGGGGCCCAGGTGCCCCTCCAAGGGGTGGAAGTCTCCGGTGAGCTGCTCGGGGGGCATGCGCGGGTGCGCGTGACGCAGCGCTACCGCAACGACGAGAAGAAGCCGGTGGAGGCCGTCTACATCTTCCCGCTGCCCTCGGACGCGACGCTCAGCGCCTTCTCCATGACGTGCGCGGGCCGCCGCGTGGCGGGCGTGGTGAAGGAGCGCGAGGAGGCCTTCCGCGCCTACGACGACGCCATCACCCAGGGCCACGGCGCGGCGCTGCTGGACCAGGAGCGCGCCAACGTCTTCACCGCGCAGGTGGGCAACCTGCTGCCGGGAGAGGAGACGCTGGTGGAGGTGGAGTTCCTCCAGACGCTCACCGCGGAGGAGGGCAGCGTGCGCTGGATGCTGCCCACGCTGGTGGCGCCCCGGTACATCCCCGGCACGGCGCGCGGCGACCGCACCTCCCATGGCTTCGCGACCCCGACGACGCGGGTGCCAGACGCGGACCGCATCTCCCCGCCCGAGGCCCCCCACGTGGACTACGGGCTGCGCATGAACCTGCTCATCGACGTGGGCCGGGAGGTGGTGGTGGAGAGCCCGTCCCACCGGCTCACCGTCGCGCGGGATGGGACGCGGACGCGGGTGAGCCTCCAGCGCGACTCCTCGCACGGGAAGCTGGGCTCCGACGAGGTGGCGCTGGACCGGGACGTGGTGCTCACGCTGCGCAACGCCAACCCGGACGTGATGCTCACGCCCGTCGTCACCCACCGCAATGGGGACGGGCCGGGCACCTTCGCGCTCACGGTGGTGCCGGACCTGCTCAACCTGGCCGCGGCGCCGCCCCGGCAGGAGGTGGTGTTCGTCGTGGACACCTCCGGCTCCATGGCCGGGGAGAGCCTGCCCCAGGCCCAGGCCGCGCTCCGGCTGTGCCTGCGCCACCTGCGCGAAGGCGACCGCTTCAACGTCATCGCCTTCTCGGACTCCTTCCAGAGCTTCTCTCCGGCGCCGGTGCCCTTCACCCAGCGCACGCTGGAGCAGGCGGATGCGTGGGTCGCGAGGCTGCGCGCCTACGGCGGCACGGAGCTGCTGGAGCCGCTCGTCACCGCGATGCGGGCCGCGCCGGACGGCGTGGTGGTGCTGCTGACGGACGGACAGGTGGGCAACGAGTCGGAGATCCTCGAGGCGGTGCTCGCCGCGCGCGGGGCGGGGCGGGTGTTCTCCTTCGGCATCGGCACCAACGTGAGCGACGCGCTGCTGCGCGACCTGGCGCGGCGCACGGACGGAGCGGTGGAGTTCATCCATCCGGGAGAGCGCATCGACGAGAAGGTGGTGGCGCAGTTCTCCCGGGCGCTCGCGCCGCGCGTCACCGACCTGGAGGTGCGCTTCGACGGCGTGGAGGCCAGTGAGCTGGCTCCCGCCACGCTGCCGCCCCTGGTGGATGGCACGCCCTGGACGCTCTTCGGGCGCTATGCGCAAGGGGGCACGGGCAGCATGACGCTGAAGGGAAAATCGGGCCGCGAGCCCTTCTCCCTCACGGTGCGGCTGGAGCTGCCCGCGCTGTCGGACCGGCCGGTGGTGGAGAAGTTGTGGGCCGCCGAGCGCATCCGGGGCTGGATGGACGCGGGCCTCGTGGGCCGGCGCGCGGAGGCGATGAAGGAGCGCATCGTGCGGCTCGCCATCGAGCACCAGCTGGCGACGAAGTACACGTCCTTCGTGGTGGTGGAGGAGCGCCAGGGTGAGCGCCGCGCGTCGGGCACGCCGGAGACGCGCGTGGTGCCGGTGAGCGCGCCCGCGGGCTGGAGTCTGTCTGGCCAGGGTGTGCCCGCGACGGACGACGATGAGTTCGCGCCAGGCGGGTTCGAGAAGAGGGATGCCGGAGGCTACGGAAGGAATCGGATGCCCGCCCCCGGCGGTCTGCCCCCCGCGGCTGCGGCGCCCAGCCCCAGCGCCGTGGCCCCCATGTCGGTCAGCCGCTCGAGGGGCGCCGCAGCGCCGCCCCCCCCTGCGAGAATATCCGCCCCCGCGCCCGAGCTGGGACCGGAGCCCACCACCGGGTCGTCCTTCCATGCGGATGAGGCGGACGCCGTCGTGGCCGCCGGCCCCTGGACCGCCCCGAAGGAGCAGGAGTCCGCGAAGAAGAAGGGCGGGTTCATGGACCGGCTGATGTCCGCCGCGAAGCCGCGGAAGGCATCGATGGCGCCGCCCGCGCCAGCGCAGGAGATGCACGCCCAGAAGGACAAGGCCGAGACGCTCTACGAGCAGGAGGAAGCCGCGCCACTGCCCGCCCTGGCGGATGCCCCGGGGGCCACCGAGGACGTGGGCAGCCTGCTGGGCCAGCAGCTCGCGAACGGCCTGTGGGCTGGAGGGGGCACGGACCCGGAGCCCGTGCGCCAGGCCCGCGCCACCGCGCGCGCGCTGCTGGCGCTGCTGCGCGAAGGCATCACCAGCAACCACCCGCTGCACGGCGCGCAGGTGAAGAAGGCCGTGGACGCGCTGCTGGCGCTGGCCGCGCAGCTCAGCCATGCGCCGGACGTCGCGGAGCTGGCGCTGGGCGTCGCGTGGCTGGTGGCGGGCCCGCGCACCCGGGGCCGCATCGAGCAGGCCGCGAAGCCCCTCCCGGGCCTGGGGGGGCGGCTGGGGGACGCGGCCGCGCTCCGCCAGCACGTGGAGACGCTGGCGACGCGGTAGGCCATGCCGCTCGTCACCCGTGACCCGGCCTTCGCGAAGCAGCGGGGCCGGGCTCCCGGCTTCTCCCGGGGCTCGGCTAGGGTGACGACGCCATGCTCCTCGCGCCCTTCATCCTGACCCTCTTCGTCGCCGCGCAGCCGGGCACGCCTCCGCCAGCGGGCGCGGCGCCCATGTCCGTCCCCCCACTCGTGGAGGTTCCGGAGGCGTGCGCCGCCGAGTCCGACTACGCGGCGGGGTTCGACGCGCTGGTGCGCGGAGAGGATGCGCGGGCGGTGAAGGCACTGGAGCACGTGCTGGAGGTGTGTCCCCAGCATCCGTACGCGCCGGAGCTGGCGCGGCTGGCGCGGACGCGGCTGGAGCCGGGTGCCCGGCTGGCGCAGGACACGCTGGCGCGGCCGGCGTCGTCGCCGGTGTCGTCGAAAGAAGGCACCTCGCGGGGGGCCCGGGCGTCGCTGACCATCGTGCAGACGCTTCACGGCGTCACCCAGGGCATCCTGCTGTGCTCCATCGCCCACTGCGTGGACACGCGCGCGTTCGTGGGGATGTCACTGCTGGGCGGCAGCGCGGGCGCGGCGGCCTCGCTGCTCCTCACCCGGGGCGGGCTGACGCTGGGACAGGCGGCGGCCATCAACTCCGGCACGGTGTGGGGCTTCGGCTTTGGCCTTGCGTCCATCGGCTCGTTCGAGCTGGAGAGCGACGCCGCCACGAGGGCGGTGATGGTGGGGGCGCTGGGCTTCACGGGCCTGGGCATCCTGGTGGCGGAGTTCGCGCATCCCACCGCCGGACAGGTGTCGATGGCGAACTCCGGCGGCCTGTGGGCGGGCGTGGTGGCGGCGCTGCTGATGGCCACGCAGGACAGCAACGACACGCGCGCGTTCTTCGGCATCGAGCAGGGCGTGGTGGGCGCGGGCCTGATTACCTTCGCGCTGCTGTCGCGCGACCTGGACATCTCCCGGGGCCGGGTGCTGCTCGTCGACGCGGGCGGCATCCTGGGGGGCCTCGTGGGCCTGAGCGCCATGTTCCTGGTGCTGGGCGACAACCACGGGGATGCCATCCTGGTGGGCACCGCCGTGGGCGCGGTGGCCGGCCTGGGGACGACCCTCTTCCTCACGCGCGACTTCGATGCGCCGGACGACGCCCCGGCCGTGTCCGTCATCCCGGCGGCGCTGGGGCGCCACGGAGGAATGGGCCTCGCGATGCTCGGACGGTTCTAGACTGCTGCCCTCCTGCTTCCTTCCGCCGTCCCGGAGCCCCGCCCATGTCCGTCGAGTCCCAGGCCTTGATTCTCTTGCGTGATGCGCACGCGCTGCGCGTGCGGCAGGTGAAGGAGTGGGGGGAGATCCTCACCGGCTTCGAGGGCCGCAACCGCTACGAGGTGGTGGGGGACGACGGGCGCCCGCTCTTCTTCGCGGGCGAGGTGGGCGGCGGCATCGGGCTGTTCCTGCTGCGCAACCTCCTCAAGGCGAAGCGGCCCTTCACCATGGAGCTGAAGTCCGCGCGCGGAGAGACGCTGCTGCGGCTGCGCCGTCCGTGGCGCTTCTGGCTGTCCCGGATGGAGGTGGAGGACGGCGAGGGGCGGCACCTGGGCGCCATCCAGCAGCGCTTCCGCTTCTTCACCCGCGCCTACGACGTGCTGGGGCCCCGCGACGAAGAGCTGGCCCAGCTGAGCGGGCCGTTCTTCAAGCCGTGGACGTTCAACGTGGAGCAGCAGGGCCGCGAGGTGGGCACCATCGCCAAGAAGTGGAGCGGCTTCGGCAAGGAGCTGTTCACGGACGCGGACAACTTCGGCGTCCAGTTCAACGGCCTGCGCGACCCGCACCTGCGGACGCTGGTGGTGGCCGCCACGTTCCTCATCGACTTCGTGCACTTCGAGGACAACAACGGCGGCTGACGGCTAGCTGTCGCGGTGCAGCGTGGGCACGCGCGGCCGCCCCGCTTCGTCGCGCGGCAGGCCGTCGAACGTCTCCTCGGACGGCGAGGCGGGACGCCAGCGCTGCACCTCGCGCACCATGAAGAAGGCCGCCGCCGACAGCACGCCCAGGTCGTCCAACCAGCCGAACACCGGGATGAAGTCCGGGATCGCGTCCACGGGCGACAGGAAGTACAGGACGGCCAGCAGCCCGGACAGCTTCCGCCACGTCGCCACCCGGGGGTCGCGCACGTACTGGAAGAAGCGGACGCCCATCCCTCGAAGGCCTGCGATGTTCATACCCCTCCCTACGCATGGGGGACGCGGATGATTGCACCTTCCGTGCCCACCGCTCGCACGCAGGGTGTGCGAGCAGGCTAGCCGACTGTCTCCTCCAGCACCTCCGCGCGCCCGGCCACCTCCAGGCGGGCGCGGCTGCCCTCGCGCAGCGGGGAGGACGGGGCGGCGCGCACCACCAGGGCCATGCCCGCGCAGGACACGGTGAAGTCCACGTGCGCGCCCCGGAAGGCGCGCTCCAGCACCTCGGCGCGCAGCGCGCCTCCCACCGCCACGCCGTCCGTGTCCGGGAGCAGGCGCAGGGCTTCCGGGCGCAGGGAGAGCATCACCTGGCCGCGGGCCTCGGCGTTCAGCGGCACGTTCCCCAGCGAGGTGCGCGCGACGCGGCCGAAGGCGGAGCCGGGGAGCAGGTTGGTGCCGCCCAGGAAGTACGCGGCGAAGGCGGTGCGCGGTGCTTCGTAGACAGACTCGGGGGCCCCCTGCTGCTCCACGGTGCCCGCGCGCAGCAGCACCAGCCGGTCCGCGAAGGCCAGCGCTTCGCCCACGTCGTGCGTGGCGAAGAGCACCGCGGTGCCGCGCGCCTTGAGCACGCGGCGCCACTCCCCGAGCAGCGCGGCGCGCAGCCCGGCGTCCATGCCCGCGAAGGGCTCATCCAGCACCAGCAGCTTCGCCCCGGAGGCCAGCGCCCGGGCCAGCAGCACGCGCTGCCGCTGGCCCCGGGAGAGCGTCCCACAGAGGCGCTGCTCCACCTCTTCGAGCTGGAAGAGCGCCAGCATGCCTCGCGCGTGCGCCAGGCCCTCGCCCTTCGGCTGCGCGTCCAGCACCACGTCCCGCACGGTGAGGCCCGACTCGAGCTCGGCGTCGTGGAGCACGCGGCGCAGGGGACGCTGCTCCGGGGGGACGAAGGCGTCCGGCCCCGCGAGCACCCGGCCCGCGAGCGTGACCGTGCCGGAGGACGGCCGCTCCAGGCCGGCGACCAGCCGCAGCAGCGCGGACTTGCCGGAGCCGGAGGAGCCCATCAGCGCCACCGCGTCTCCCGGCTCCAGCGCCAGCGACACGTCCCGCACCGCGGGGGCGGCGGCGCCCGGATACGTCAGGGAGAGGGAGTCGAGCGTGAGCAGGGCCATGGCGGCGGGCACACTACGGTGCGGCCTCCGCCGGGCAAAGCACCGTGTCCCAGGGCTGGGCACTGCCAGACGCCCGGCGCGAGCGGCCCTCGCCCGGCGTCCGCGCCCGGGCACGGCGACGTCCAGGGGCCCCGGCCATGGCCGCCCACGGCCTGTCTCGGCGCATCTCGCGAGCCCATTCCCCCCAAGCGGCCGCGGTCCCTCCGCCATACGGCTAGGCTCCCGTCCCGCTTCCGCCTTGCACCCAGGAGTCCCCATGTCACGCCTGCTCATCGCCTGCGCGGTCCTGCTGGCAATCCCGTCCTTCGCCCAGGCCCCCAGCGCCCCGGCGTCACCGCCCCAGGCCGCCGCCCCCGAGGAGAAGCCCCACCCGCTGAAGGCCGCCGCCGACCGCACCCAGGCCGCCCTCGCCCAGCTGCCCCCCGCGAAGCCCGAGGACGTGAAGTCCCAGGACGCCATCCTCAAGGCCCTCTACGACGTCATCAGCGGGCCCGCGGGCGCACCCCGCGACTGGCAGCGCTTCCGCTCCCTCTTCTACCCGGGCGCCCAGCTGATCCCGCTCGTGAAGCCCCCGGGCGCGACCACGCTCGTCGCACGCCCCATCACCCCGGACGACTACGTGACGTGGGGCCAGCAGGCCACCGCCACGCACGGCTTCTTCGAGAAGGAGACCGCGCGCAAGACCCATGCCTTCGGCGCGCTCGTCGAGGTGATGAGCACCTATGAAGCGCGCGGCACGCAGGACGGGCCGCTCATCGCCAAGGGCGCCAACAGCATCCAGCTCTTCAACGACGGCCAGCGCTGGTGGGTGATGAGCATCTTCTGGCTGGACGAGGCCACCGCGGGCCTCAAGGTGCCCAAGGACGTCAGCCAGAAGTAGCCCGCGCCCGCCAACGCGAAGGGCCGGCACCCGGAGCGCATCTCGCGCCCCGCGTCCGGCCCTCCGTGCTTCCACTCCCGGGACGTCAGCCTTCCGAGCCGGGCTCGCCTTCCGGAGCGGGCTCACCCGCCGGGGCCTCCGCAGCCGCGGCGTCCGCCGGCGCGGCGTCCGAAGCCTCTCCCGCCGCCTCCACCGGAGACGTGGTCTCGTCGGCCTCCTCCTCGGACTCCTCGCCCTCTGGCAGCTTGGAGATGGCCATCACCTTCTCCTCGCCGTTCTCCAGCGCGATGAGGCGCACGCCCTGCGTGTTGCGGCCGATGACGGAGATCTCCTTCACCTTCATGCGGATGAGCATCCCGCCGTTGGTGACGAGCATCACCTCGTCGCTGTCCTTCACCTGCACCACGCCCACCACGCGGCCGTTCCGCTCGGTGGTCTTGATGTCGATGATGCCCTTGCCGCCACGGCCCTGCTGGCGGTACTCGCCGCCCTCCGTGCGCTTGCCGTAGCCGTTCTCCGTCACCGTGAGGATGGCGCTGCCCTGCTCCGCCGGCGTCTGGCCCTCCTCGGGCTCCTTGTCCAGGAGGTCCGCGCCCACCACCTCGTCGCCGTCCTCCAGCGTGATGCCCTTCACGCCGTAGGCCTGACGGCCCATGGAGCGCACATCCTCTTCCTTGAAGCGGATGCTCATGCCCGTGGCCGTGGACAGGAGGATGTCCTTCGTCCCGTCGGTGATCATCACGCCCACCAGCTCGTCACCGTCGTCGATGCCCAGCGCGATGATGCCGCTGGCCCGGACGCTCTCGAACGCGCTCAGGTCCGTGCGCTTCACCACGCCCTTCTTCGTGACGAAGAAGACGTAGCGGTTCTCCGGGAAGTCGCGCGTCACCAGCACCTGCGCCAGCCGCTCCCCTTCCCCGAACTGCACCAGGTTCACGATGGCCTTGCCCCGTGACGTGCGGCTGCCCTGCGGAATCTGGTGCACCTTCAGCGAGTACAGCTTGCCCTTGGTGGTGATGGGCATCAGGTACGCGTGCGTGCTGGCCACGAACACCTTGGTGACGAAGTCGTCCTCCTTCGTCCCCGCGCCCGTCTTGCCGCGCCCGCCGCGCTTCTGCGCCCGGTACTCCGACAGGGGCGAGCGCTTCACGTAGCCCGTGTGCGAGAGCGTCACCACCATCGTCTCCTCGGCGATGAGGTCCTCGCTGGTGAAGTCATCCACCGCGCCCGTGATCTCCGTGCGGCGCTTGTCGCCGTAGCGCTCGCGGATCTCCATCAGCTCCGCCTTGATGACGCCCAGCAGGCTCTTCTCGTTGGCGAGGATGTCGCGCAGCCGCGCGATGTCGCGCACCAGCCCGATGAGCTCCTTGAACAGCTCCTCGCGCTGCAGGCCGGTGAGCCGCTGCAGGCGCATCTCCAGGATGTTCTGCGCCTGGTCCTCGCTGAAGCCCGCGCCCTCGTACTTGTGCTCCAGGCCGCCGTACGCCGGCTCCTCGTTGCGCGCGCGGCTGACCAGCAGCTCCATCTGCGCCTTGGCCTTCGCGTAGTCGATGCGATCCAGGTTCTGGAAGCGCTCGCGCGTGTAGAGGTCCGGCGACAGGATGTTCATCAGGCCCCAGCGGGCCTCGTCCGGGTCGCGAGACGCGCGGATGAGGCTGACCACCAGGTCGATGAGGTCCTGCGCGACGAGCAGGCCTTCCACGATGTGCATGCGCGCGAGCGCCTTGCGCAGCTCGTAGCGCGTGCGGCGCGTCACCACGTCGCGGCGGTGCGCGATGAAGCGGTCCAGCAGCTCCTTCAGGTTGAGCGTGCGCGGCTGCCCGCCGTCGATGGCCAGCATCACCGCGCCGAACGTCGTCTCCATCTGCGTCATGGAGAAGAGGTTGTTGAGCACCACCTGGGAGATGGCATCGCGCTTGAGCTCGATGACGATGCGCATGCCCTGCCGGTCGCTCTCGTCGCGGATGTCGCTGATGCCCTCCAGCTTCTTCTCGCGCACCAGCTCGGCGATCTTCTCGATGAGGCGCGCCTTGTTCACCTGGTAGGGGATCTCCGTGACGATGATGGCCTCACGGTCGCCCTTCTTGTTCGTTTCGATCTCCGTGCGCGCACGGATGGTCATGGAGCCGCGGCCCGTCTCGTAGGCGCGCCGGATGCCCTCGCGACCGGTGATGATGGCCGCGGTGGGGAAGTCCGGTCCCTCGATGAACTCCATCAGGTCCAGGACGGTGCAGTCCGGGTTCTCGATCAGGTGCAGCGTCCCGGACACCACCTCAGTCATGTTGTGCGGCGGGATGTTGGTGGTCATGCCCACCGCGATGCCGCTGCTCCCGTTGACGAGGAGGTTGGGGAACTTGGCCGGCAGGACGAGCGGCTCCTCCAGCGAGTCGTCGTAGTTGGGGCCGAACTCGACGGTCTCCTTGTCGATGTCCGACAGGAGGTCCTCCGCCAGCCGCTCCATGCGCACTTCCGTGTAGCGCATGGCCGCCGGCGAGTCGCCGTCCACCGAGCCGAAGTTGCCCTGGCCGTCCACCAGCAGGTAGCGGAGGCTCCACTCCTGCGCCAGGCGCACCATGGCGTCGTAGACGGACGAGTCGCCGTGCGGGTGGTACTTACCGATGACATCACCCACCACGCGCGCGCTCTTCTTGTAGGCGCGGTTGTGGAGGTTGCCCAGGTCGTTCATCGCGAAGAGGACGCGACGGTGCACGGGCTTCAAGCCGTCGCGCACGTCAGGCAGCGCGCGGCCGATGATGACGGACATCGAGTAGTCGAGATACGAACGGCGCATCTCGTCTTCGATGTTGATGGGAATGAGCTCTCCGGCGCCGCTCGACGGAGGAGGCGCGGGGGGCGTTGCCGGCGTGTCGGTGGTGTCGTCAGCCATGGGCTCTGGAAGGTGCGGACGGGCCCCTCACGTGGGGGGCTCCGCCCGATGGGAGAGTGTTCGTAACCCCTGGATTTCCCTCAGTCAATAAGGGAAACAGGGGGGATTCGCCACGGCTGCCCGCCCGCCCGGTCCGAGGGGTCGGAGGAGGTGTTTCCGAGGCACCCGGAAGCAACACCCAGGCGGTGCGTTTTCAGCCCCGCCGGAGGGGGGTTTTCGGGCCTTCTTTCGGACCTGCTTCAGGCCTTCGGGCGGAGGCTCGCGGCCAGCCGTTCGGCTTCCGCGCCCACGCCGCCCTGGGGGTCCCTGGCCTTCGCGGCGTCGAACGCGGCCAGGGCCCCGGCGCGGTCGCCCCGAAGCTTCAGCGCGACGCCCACGTTGAGGTGCGCGGAGGCGTTGTCGCGGTCCATGGCGAGCGCCTCGCGGAACAGCGCGAGCGCCTGGTCCACATCACCGGAAAGGAGCGCCTCGCGGCCCGCCTGCACGCGCTTGTCCGCGTCGTTGACCAGCTCGACCTCCAGCACGCTCTTGCCCACGACGTTGGCCACGAGCATGCGCAGGATGCCGCCCCAGTAGAACGACAGCCCCTCCGCGGCGACGACGGCGGCCAGGGGCAGGTCGGGCAGCAGCTGCTTGCCCCGGAACTTGAAGCGCACCTTGGTGTAGCGGCCCTTGTTGGTCCAGTGCACCAGCTCGCCCCGGAGCTTCTTGAGGCCTGCTTCCAGCTGGGCGGGATCGATTTCAAAAGGCAGCACCCCGCCCTTCGACTCACCGGCGGGCAGGCGCTTCGTGGCGCCCTCGCGAGGGTCGGCCGCGGGGCCGGTGTCGAAGACGGGCTCGCCCTCCAGCACGGGAGGCTTCGGGCCGGAGGTGGCGGCGCGGTGGGGCTCCACCTTCGCCTTCACCGGCCGGGCCGAGGGCTTCGCGGGCGCGGCCGGGCGGGCGGGCTGCTTCTTCGCCTTCGCCGGGGACTTGCGGGGTGCCGTTCTTGCCATGGAGTCCACTCTAAGCGACCCACCCCGCCGCCGCTCGTGAAGACGTGCGAAGACGCCCATCTCAGACAGTGCCCGGCCGGTGGCCCCAGACCCCCACCATCAGGCTGGGCACCAGCACGCCGCCGCCCGTGCGCAGCTCGGCGGCGAGCCGGGCGGCCAGCGTGTCGACGTCCACCTCCATGGGCAGCGCCACGCCCAGCCGCTGCATGTGGGGCAGCAGCGTGCGCACGGTCTCCACCAGGGTGTGCGTGGGGTCCGAGTCCGGCGTCACGCCCACGCGCCCTCCCACCACGCCGTCCGCCACCACCAGCCCCGCGCGCCGGAGCGTGGCCACCAGCTCCATCCCCATGTGCACCTTGATGCCCACCCGTTCGCAGGTGGGCAGCATCCAGCTCCAGATGCGGTGGAACAGCGGCAGCTTCGGGTGCACCAGGCCCATGGCCGACAGCTCCAGCTCGTGCAGCGCCATCACGCCACCGGGGCGCAGGTGCTCCGCCATCTGCTGCACGAACGCGCTGGGGTCGGGCTGGTACATCAGCACCAGCCGGCTCACGATGGCGTCGAAGGGCTCCCCGCGCTGAAGGGTCTCCAGGCTGCCCTCCTGGAAGCGGACGTGGGACAGCCCCAGCGCCTCGGCGCGGCGCCGGGCCCACGTGAGCGCGCGGGCCTCGCGGTCGAGCCCCACCACCTCGCCCGTGGAGCCCACCTGCTCCGCGGCGAGGAACGACACGCTGCCCACGCCACAGCCCACGTCCAGCACCCGCATGCCGGGCCGCAGCCCCGCGCCGCGCAGCACCGCCTCCGTCAGCGGCGCGTACAGCCGGGCCTGGAGCGCCTGCCACCGCAGCTCCCGGTCCTCATCGCCCGGGACGCGGTCCTCCGCGGATTCCGTTCTCTCGACGCGCATGGGCGACTCCTCTGGGGACAAGGGCTGCGAGTGGAGCACCGCAAGGTCGCAAACCTCCGCCTCCCCGGCGCTCCCCCCCGAGGTCCCGGGGCAATGACAGACATCCGCCCGGCTCCGCTCCCTCGGGGCAGGCGAGCGTTCACCCGAGGACAGACCCACGCCCCGTGCGTCCAGGCCCGAGGGCCCTCCGCGGGACGCCCTCCCGCGTGCGCCATGCCTCCTGATTCCACGACAGCCCGGCGAAGCCGCTGCCGCGTGCATGCCTTCGCGGGTTCCACCGGCGCGCGGCCGTGAAACAATCCGTGGCCTCCCCCCACCCGAAAGAACGCACCATGACGCGCATCCGGCCCGTTCTCCTCTCCGCCCTGTTGTCCGCCTCCCTCGCCCACGCGGCGCCCGCCGTGCCCTCCGCGGAAGGCGCCTGGCCCCGGGTGCGCAAGGAGCGCCTCCAGAAGCTGCTGCCCCAGGCCATGGCCCGCGCGGGCGTGGATGCGTGGGTGGTGCTCTGCCGTGAGAACGACAACGACCCGCTCGCCGGCCACATTGGCGGGGAGAACGCGGGCGGCACCGCCGCGTTCCTGTTCCTGCGCGACGGCGACGCGCTGCGCTCCGTGGCGCTGTCCCCCGCGGGCGAGGCCACCGCGCTCAAGGACATGGGCGTGGTGGATGAGGTGGTGCCGCTGGAGCGGGGCACGGACCTCCACGCGCTCGTGGCCGCGCGGCTCGTGAAGGCGAAGCCCGCGAAGGTGGCCATCAATTCGTCGGAGCAGATGCCCATCGCGGACGGGCTGTCCGCCACGCAGCGCGCGAAGCTGGAGGCGGCGCTGACGCCCGCGCTGCGCAAGAAGCTGGTGTCCTCCGAGGACCTGGTCGCCGAGTGGCTGTCGGTGAAGCTGCCGGAGGAGGTGGACTTCATGCGCAAGGCCGCGGACCTCACCGCGAAGCTGGAGGAGGAGGCGTACCGCACGGTGGTGCCGGGCAAGACGCGGGACTCGGACGTGGCGCGCTTCCTGAAGAAGCGCATCGCGGAGCTGGGCGTGGGCGACGGCTGGCAGCCGGACCAGAACCCCAACGTGAACAGCGGGCCCACGCGCGGGCACTCCAACGCCACCGACCGCGTCATCCAGCCGGGGGACTTCATCCAGACGGACTTCGGCATCCGCGTGGGCGACACGTGGGTGACGGACATCCAGCGCTTCGCCTACGTGCTGGCGCCGGGGGAGACGCAGCCCCCCGCGGAGGCGCTGGCGAAGTGGGAGAAGTCGAAGAAGGGCAGCCGCATCGCGCTCGCGGCGATGAAGCCCGGCGTGCGCGGCTACGACGTGGACAAGGCCCAGCGCGACTGGATGCGCGAGGCGGGCTCCGAGCCCGTGATGTGGGGCACCGGCCATCCCGTGGGCTACTGGGCCCATGACGCGGGCCCCGCGCTGTCCGGCGCCGCGTCCGGCAAGCCGCCCACCGGCTCCGCGCTGCGCCCGCTGCGGCCCGGGCAGGTGTTCGCCTTCGACGGCTTCTTCGCGTGGAAGGACGGCAGCAGCCCGGATGCGCTGCGCATCCTCTCCGTGGAGGAGATGGCCGTCGTCACCGAGACCGGCGCCGAATACCTCAACCCACCCCAGGAAAAGCTCATCCTCATCCCGTCCCTCACCGCCGTGACGACTCCGCAACCTTGAGCCCCGCCGCGCCCACACCCTGCGACGTGGGTGCATCCGACCCCGGAGACCTGCCCGGTGGGGTGTGGCGCGCGGAGACAGAGGCTCGGTTACACTCGGCCGCATCGCCGCTCAGTCAGGCGCTGGAGGGCCGCCCCATGCCAAGCGTGTTGGTCATCGACGATGACCGCTTCGTCCTCGCGACCGTGGGGGATGTCCTGCGTGGCGCGGGCTACACGGTGCTGACCGTGCAGTCCCCCGCGGAGGCGTTCCACCTGGACCTGACTGGCGTGTCCGCCATCCTGTGCGACTACAACATGCCGGAGATGACCGGCTCCGACGTGCTCGTCGCCATCCGCGAGCTGCAGGAGTGCCAGGCGCCGTTCATCTTCCTCACCGGCCACTCGGAGCTGGACGACCTGATTCCCGTGGCCATCCGCTACGGCGCGGAGCTCCTGCCCAAGCCCGTGGACCCGGCGGAGCTGACGCGGCTGTTGCGCAAGCAGCTGGCGGCCTGAGCCGGAGGCGCGGTCGCGGCGCCCGCTTCAACCCCGTTCGCTGAGCAGGGCGCCGGCGCGCGCTTCCACGCACGCGCTCCGGGCTGCTCGCGCGGGACCCTCAGCCGAGCACGGCGACGAGCTGACGGCACTGCGCGAGCAGCGTGCCGTCCTGGGTCCAGAGCAGCTGCGACTCCTCCGTGTAGCCGTCGGAGGCATGCCGGGAGCGGCCGGTGCGCAGGTAGCGCGCATCCGGCGCGAGCCCCGCCACGGGGAACGTCTGGAAGAACTGCACGCTGAAGTCCACCGACGCGGCCGCGCGGAAGCCGTCCATGCGCGACAGCACCGACGGCGGATACGCATCCATCAGCCCCACGCACAGGGGCCCATCCAGCACGGTGGGGTCGCGCGGCCGCAGCCAGCCCCCCACCTCCGCCACGGAGCCGCCCGAGTACGGCGCCGGGCCCACGCAGAAGTGGTACTCGAAGAAGCGGCAGAAGTCCGGCATCGGCGCGTCCTCGGAGACGGGCGTCAGCGCCTCCGGGGCCGGCACCTCCGGCATGACGAACTCTTGATAGGCAGGGGCGCCCCCGCGCGCGGCACCGAACGTGGCGGTCGCGACGGCGACCACGCCTCCGCTTCCCTCCACGCGCGCGGTGGCGTGGGTGACGAGCTTGCCGGCGCGCTCGATGCGCGTGTGCACATCCGCGATGCCCTCCACGGCGGGCGAGCAGAAGTGCACCGTGAGCGAGCGCACCGGCCGCCGGGCGTCATTCAGGTGGTGCTCCAGCGCGCGCAGCACCTGCCCCGCCACCACGCCGCCGTAGGCGCCACGGCCTTGATACCAGGCCGCCTCGTAGCGGGAGCGGTAGTGCCCGGGTTCCATCGGTTCAACGAGGGTGGCGGCGAGGAAGGCGGCGGTCATGATGCACCGCATCCTACGGGTGCCCGTGGGATGTCACCACGATTCGAGTCCGCGCGGGCTGTCGCTCGCCTGGACGCGCGCCCGGTGAAGGCTCCCCCACCCCCGCGAACGCGCGCGGCGGACGCGTTCGCGAAGGGACTGGGCGCGGCTCAGCCCTGATAGGACTCGTCCTGCTCGATGCGGCTGAGCACCCAATCGAATTCACCGGAGACCACCCGCGCCTGGCAGTGCGTGCAGTGGCCCGCCATGTTGATGGACAGGGGGGCGCCGCACGACGGGCACGCCTTGCGCGTCGAGGGGCTGCCCTTCACGCCCCGGCCGCGGATGAGCGTCCAGTACTCGCTGTACGCCCGCTCCCGCGTCCGGCTGCCGCCCACGACCTGCCCGTCCTGGTCCCGCACGGTGTAGTCCAGGCTGACGGCGTGCATGCGCAGGGTGACGGCGTCGAAGTAGGCATCCCGGGTCACCCGCGCGAGCGTCACGCCCGTGATGCGCGCGTCCTCCGTGATGTTGCGCAGACCGGCCTGGCGGTAGGCGTTGATCCAATAGAGCTGCGTCTGGAAGAGGTTGTCGCTGAGGAAGGGCCGCATGCCCTGCCACTCGCGCTGGGACCAGGCCGTCTGCATCTCGCCGAAGATGAACTCCAGGCGCTTGCGCACGGCCATGGCCGTCGCGGACGGATCCTCCTTCCGCAGCGCGTCCATCCGCTCCCGCGCGTGGGGGTCCTTGACCGTGGGCAGCTCGGTGCCCTCCTCCTCCGTGGTGCCGGTGAGCTGGGGGCCGCGCCGCTCCCGCTCCCGCGACGTCACGCGGGTCACCACCCAGTCGTACCCGCCGGTGTTCACCACCGTGTTGCAATAGGAGCAGGTGTTCCCCTGCACCGCATCCAGCGGCGCGCCGCAGTGGGGGCACTTGAACGCGCGCACGTCTTCGGGCGGCCGTGACTTCACGAACGCGCCCCGCTCCAGGCGCCACTCCTCCGCGACGTACCAGCTCTGCTCGGACCTGGAGACCTCCGTGTAGTTGGCCTCGAAGCGCAGGACCACGCGGACGCGCCGGCTCTTCGCGCCCACGCCCTCCACCGACTCGTACGTGGTCGCGCCCACCACCACGGCCTTCACCGCGTCCGGCGTCCCCAGCTCCCTGAGCGAGGCGATGGCGCTGTCGGACAGCCAGCCGCCCAGCGTGTCCAGGCGGTCGCCGCCGCGCGCCTCGTGCACCCGGGCGAAGAGCGAATAGACGAAGTCCTCGAAGAGGACGATGGAGAAGTCCGGATCCAACGGCTGCAACCGCCCGTCCGAACCGCGAGGCCCCACGCGAGCCAGCCCCTCGAGCTTCGCGCGCAGCGAGTCCTGGCGCCGGGGCGGAGGGGCCTTCGGCGCCGTCGTGCTCCACTCCTCCTCGTCCGACCTGGACTTCGCGCGGATGGCCAGGAGGAGCACGACGGCCACGACCAGCGGCATGACGAAGACCGTTCCATTGGCGCCTCCGCCCCCCGAGGACGACGACTCGCCGCCGCTGGAGCTGGCGTAGGAGCGGCTGCCGGAGCTGGAGGAGGACCGGCTGCTGGAGCCGAACGAAGAGGAGCGGCTGCCGGAGCTGGAGGAGGACCGGCTGCCAGAGGAGCTCCGGCTGCTCGACGAGCCCCGATAGGAATTGCCGCCGCCGGGGCGCGCCTCGGAGACAGGGAGGGCGCCGAAGCCCAGCCCCAGGAGCAGCGCGACGGCGAGCAGGAAGGTCCTTGAGCCCCTCACGCGACGGCTCCGGGCATGTCCGGCAGTTCGTTCACGTCATCCTCCTGGCGGGGCAGGACGCGGGCCAGCGGCGCCTGGATGCGGAGCAGGGCCTCGAAGAAGGGGCCGGGCACGGTGGACGCGGCCAGCGTGGCGGCCAGCCGCGTCAGCGCCTCCTGCCACTCGGCGCCCAGGAGCGCGGTGTCCACGCCGTGGTCGCAGACGACCTCCACGCGGCGCTCGAAGAGGGAGACGAACACGAGGATGCCGGTGCGCCGCGAGGTGCGCGACACGCCCAGCGCGGTGAAGGCGGCTTGCGCGGCGGTGCGCACGGAGTCCTCCTGGAGCTTGCGCGAGGTGAGCGCGCGGCGGAGCGCCGGGAGCAGGCGGCTCGCCAGCGCCCCCGCCGCGAAGGCCAGGAGCACCGCGGGCGGGAAGGCGAACAGGTGGATGTCCTGGGGAATGAACAGGAGCACCAGGAGCACCCCGAACGCGGCGCTCGCGCCCAACCGGGCATCGGTGTGGGCGTAGTGGCCGGAGGCGGAGCGCACCGACACCACGACCTCCGCGGACGTCTGCGATTCAATGGCCGCGACAGCTTCGGCGGCCTGGGTCCGGGCGGCGTCTTCGAGGAAGGTGTTGGCCATCGTGGGCGGGCACTATAGCCAACCCGCCGACGGCCTGACGCCTACGCGGGCAGCGCCCAATCGATGGGGCGCTGGCCGTGCTTCTCGAGCGCGGCGTTGGTGGTGCTGAAGGGCTTGCTCCCGAAGAACCCCTTGCTGGCGGACAGCGGCGAGGGGTGCACGCCCTCCAGCACGATGTGGCGCTTCGAGTCGATGAGGGCGGTCTTCTTCTGGGCGGGCTTGCCCCAGAGCAGGAAGACGACGGGGTCTGGCCTGGCGCTCACGGCGCGGATGACGGCGTCGGTGAAGTGCTCCCAGCCGTGCTTCGCGTGGCTGTTGGGCGTGGCCTGGCGCACGGTGAGCACGGTGTTGAGCAGGAGCACGCCCTGTTTCGCCCAAGGGATGAGCGACCCGTCGCGCGGCTTCGGGGCGCCCACGTCGCTCTGGAGCTCCTTGAACATGTTCACGAGCGAGGGCGGTGGGGGGACGCCGGGCTGGACGGAGAAGGCCAGGCCATGGGCCTGTCCGGGGCCGTGGTAGGGGTCCTGGCCCAGCAGCAGCACGCGCACGTCGGCGTAGGGCGTGAGACGGAACGCGGAGAACAGGTCCTCCTCCGACGGGAACACGGTGTGTTCCTTGCGTTCCTCGCGCACGAACGTCTCCAGCGCCTTGAACGACGGCGCGTGGATGGCGTCATGCAGCACCTGCTTCCAGTCCTCGGGCAACCCGTCCACCAGCATCGTTGCGTCCCTCCCAGGAGCCCTACCCTAGCCAAGACGCGAGACAAGCGGTGAAGGCGTTCACGCCCGGGGGCCGGGCGCAGGCCATCATGGAGATGGGCCGCTCAGGGGGCGGGACTCCCCGCGTCCAGCCATTGGGCTGGGAACGAGGGAAGCGCCTCTCCCCAGGAGGTATCTCCCACCGGAATGGAGGGGTCCGAGGCTCCATCGGGATTGCCCGCATCGGGGCTGCCAGACATGGGCGTTCCATTGGGCTCTCCGTCGTGGAGCCGCCGCAGGATGCGTCCATCGGATACCCGGACCGCGTAGGTGGCACTTCCATCCAGAGGAACCCCTCCCGGTGCGCAGGCACGAGGATCCACGTCCATGCGGATGAAGGCGATGTCGCCCTCTCGCAAGAGCCGGAAGCGATAGGCCTCTCGCCGGCTCCAGCAAGGCCGTCCCTCCTGCCCTTGGGGAAGGAAGTCGTCGGCCGCGACAACCATCGCGCGAAGCAGGGCGCCCTCCAGTGAGTACGTCTGGCCTGGCGCCCCCACGGACAGCACCTCCTGCGAGAACATCTCCGGGAAGACGATGGACCGGTCTTCCTGCGCCAGCGTGCCGGACGGCGCCAGGTCGCGTCGCATGCACCCGCTCCACAGCACCACCCCCAGGAGCAGCAGCCGCTTCATGGCCCCACTCCCCTCATGCAGGGTCCCTGGAGTTTCTGGATGGTGAAGTCCAATGCCTCCGCATCCTGCCACGTGACACGCCCCGTCTGCTCGCACCGCCACCCCGACGCATCGCGCGTCCATTTCAACAACTGACCCGTGAGAGGAATGTACTGGTGGAAGCCGTCACACGACGCCGGCTCCATCACGTTGGAGAAGAAGGCCACGATGGACAGCCTCACGCGGCCACTCTCCGTCTCGCTCTCGAAGCCGTGGACCCGTCCTTCGGAGACGATGAAGCGCAGGTCATTGGCGGACAGCGCGCTGCCATAGGGATGGTTGTGAAGCGCGTAGATGTAGCGAAGGGCTTCGGCCGGATACCGCGCATCCACGACCCGGGATGGCAACAGGCAGCTCTTGCTCCTTTGTACGGGATCGACCCTCGACTGGTCCGTCAGGCGACTGACGACGTAACGATGCTCCGGCGTGTAGTACAGCCAGGCGCAGTATTCGCTGGAGACGCGCCAGCGGGTGTCGAAGCTGGGATGGTCCGGGCGGCCCGCGCTTGCGTGAGGTTTCGACAGGATCTTCCCGCAAGCGGCGAGCAGTGCATCCGAGGACGACTCGAAGGGCCCGAGCAGGGGCCCCGGAATCTCCTCCAGGAAGGGGGCTCCGGACTCAGGCCGCACCAGGTCTGGGTCGGGCGGAGCGGAGGACGCACAACCCCCAAGCGAGGACAGCCACAAGCAGCACCACCAGGGACCACGCATGGGCTGAGAACCTCCGCTTCGAAATGGCGGGCCGCGGCCCGAGGTCCCCAGAGTGCTGGAGTGTCGCACCGGAAAGCGAGCAGGCAGTCAGGGTTGAGAGCTTGGGGCCGGGGCCGGGGCGCGCTAGCCTTGCGCCCGCCATGACGATGTACACCGAGTCGCTCCGCGCCTTCCTCAAGCCCGTCCTGCCCTACCTGGACGACGAGTCGGTGTCGGAAATCATGATCAACGGCCCCACCGACGTGTGGATCGAACGCAAGGGCCGGCTGATCAAGACGGATGCTTCCTTCTCCGACGAAGGCCTGCTGGGCGCCGCGCGCAACATGGCCCAGTTCGTGGGCCGCCCGCTGTCCGAGGAGCGCCCCCGCCTGGACGCGCGCCTCCCCGACGGCAGCCGCATCCACGTGGTGATTCCGCCCATCGCGCGCAACGGCACCACCATCTCCATCCGCAAGTTCTTCAAGGACAAGCTGACCATCGACTCGCTGTTGAAGTTCAAGTCGCTGACCCAGCCCATGGCGCGCCTCATCGAAGCGGGCATCGCCACCAAGCTCAACATGCTGGTGGCCGGCGGCACCGGCTCCGGCAAGACGACGCTCCTCAACATCGTCTCGTCCCTCATCCCGGACGAGGAGCGCATCCTCACCATCGAGGACTCCGCCGAGCTCCAGCTCAACCAGTCCCACATCGTGGCCTTTGAATCGCGCCCCGCCGACAAGTTCGGCAAGGGCGCGGTGGACATGGGAGACCTGCTGCACTCCGCGCTGCGTCTGCGCCCCGACCGCATCGTGGTCGGCGAGGTGCGCGGCGGCGAGGCCTTCCACCTCATGCAGGCCATGAACACCGGCCACGGCGGCTCGCTGGCGACGACGCACGCGAACACGCCCACGGACACGCTGCGCCGCATCGAGTCCCTGTGCCTCATGTCGTCCGTGGAGCTGCCCATGGTCGCCGTGCGCGCCCAGGTGGCCAGCGCCATCAACTTCGTCATCTGCTGCGAGCGCCTCCACGACGGCAGCCGCAAGACCATCGCCCTGTCGGAGGTGCTCCCGCTCAACGAGAAGGGCGAGTACCGCACGCAGGACATCTTCGTCTTCACGCCCGTCGCCAAGGACGAGCACGGCAACATCCTGGGCTACCACGCGCCCACCGGCATCATCCCCAACTTCATCCAGAAGGCGCGCGCGTACGGCTTCGACGACCTGGACGACACCTTCTTCGACCCGGCCACCTACGGCGTGCCGCCGCCGCCCAACTTCCAGGTGGGCGAGGCGTACACCCTGCGCTGGGCCCCGTCGCTGAAGCACCGCGAACAGAACCTGCCGGATCCCGCGCACTTCAAGGAGGAGTGGGCCCGCTTCGAGCAGCTCCTGAAGAACGCGGCCCCGGACGGCCCCGTCTCCGGCCACGCCTCCCCCAAGCCCGCGGCGCCCGCCGCCGCGAAGCCCGCCGCCGCCCCGCCGCCGCCGCCCGCGAAGGCCGCTCCGGCGCCGCGCCCGGCGCTGCCATCCCGTCCGCCGCCCCCGGCCGCGAACGACGACGACAAGACGCCGCCGCCCACGCGCAACCCGTTCGCCGCGGAGGAGGACACCCGCGCCTCGCCCATGTCCGAACCGCTGGTGCAGGTCTCGGAGGACCTGCTCGCGGAGGCGCCGCCCACCCGGAACACCCCGCCCCCGCGCCGCCCTCCGCCCCCGTCCCCCGCGCGCCAGGGCCCGCCGCCGTCCAACCCCCTGCGCGCGGGTGCGCCGCCGGCGCGCCGTCCGCCAGGGCCGCCGCCTCCGCCCTCGGATGACGAGGACGAAGAGGATGAGCGACCCAGGACGGAGATGAACACGTCGGAGAAGACGCAGATCCGCCCGCCGCCGGAGCGCCCACGCCGGTAGGCGCGGGGTCCTGACGCCCGCGCCATCTTCGCCGCCGGACGTGTGCCGCCGGCCCCGGTGCCAGGTTCGTTTCGGCCCCCACTGCCAGCGCGACGTCTCCACGCGCACCGTCAACCTGGACCGGGGTGCGCGGCGCGGCGCGGCGACCTTCCAGGTATCCGAGGCCATGGTGACGTGACGCATCCATGCCCGGCGCCCGACGCAGGACATCGGCGTCGCCCCGGCGTGGGTGGGGCCCTGTCCCACCACCCGGGACCGCGAATCCTGACCTTGCGAGGAGGACGGGTCGGGGAGAAAGTGGCCCCGTGTTGATCCCCTTCCTCGCCGCGCTCACCCTGGTGGTCGCCCAGGCGCCCGCGCTCCCCTCCCCCGCGAAGCCCGTCACCGTGTTGTTGGCACCGACGGACGTGACGCGGGGAACGCCGCGCTATCTCGTCGGAACCGCCCAGGAGCACGTGGCCGAGCAGCTCAAGGCCCGGGGCCTGGAGGTGATCCGCGTGGAGGACGTGACGCGCACGCTGCCGAAGAAGAAGCGCACGGCGATGATGCGCTGCAACCGCACGCAGCCTTCGTGCATCGCGTCGCTGGGCACGGCCGCGAAGACGGACGTGGTGATGGTGACGGAGATTGGCCCGTACCTGAACGCCTACAAGGCCGGCGTGCGCGTCTACACCGCGCAGGACGGCGCGCCGCTGGTGGAGGAGTCCGTCCCCGGCGTGAGCGAGGACCAGGTGCTGGACGCGCTCAACAAGTCATTGGACGTGGTGGTGCCGCGCACGCTGCGGGTGCTGCGTCCGGAGCCGGTGGCGCCACCGGTGACGCCGCCCGTGGCCCAGCAGACGCCCACCGTGACACCCGGTGAGAAGCAGCCGGTGGGGCCGGACCTGACGCCGGGCGTGCTGCCTCCCAACCAGATGGACTTGACCGACACGCCGAAGGTGGAGGCGTCGGGGCGGCGCCAGTGGGCGTGGCTGCCGGCGGCGGGGGGCGTGGTGCTCGCGGGCGTGGGCACGGTGTTCTATGTGCAGTCGCGCGGCAAGTTCCGGGACCTTCAGGCGGAAGGCCCCATCACCAACGGGCAGGACCTGAAGGACTCCGGCAAGCGCGCGCAGACGCTGGGGGTGGTGGGCATGGGTGTGGGCGCGGCGGCGCTGGTGACGGGCGCGCTGATGTACTTCGTGCCGGTGAAGCAGACATCGGTTCAGCCGTCCGTGACGCTCACACCGCGAGGCGGTGGGCTGGGCGTGGCCGGAACGTGGCAGTGAGGGCAGGGAGAGCCATGCGGAACCTCTGGAAGGTCGGAGCGCTGAGCGCGGTGTTCGGTGCGGTGCTCGGCGTGGGCGGATGCCAGGACTTCGACGCGGCCTACGAAGACTGCAAGAGCGAGGGCCGCTGCGAACCGCGGCCGGACGGTGGGACCGACGATGGCGGCAGCGACGCCGGTGACGGGGGCGATGGCGGAGACATCGTGGATCCGGAGCCGACGTGCACCTTCGTCTCCGACGCGGACGAGCCCGACCCCGAAGGCCGGGACCTGAACTGCGATGGCGTGGATGGAGTCGCGGCCGCTGGCTACTTCGTGGATCCGGTTCGCGGTAGCGACACGAACGAAGGTACCCAGTTGCTCCCGCTGCTGACCCTAAACAGGGCGCTGGAGATGATCCGCACCACGGGCGCGAGCACGGGCCGCACGCACGTGTACCTGGGTGTCGGGACGTACAACGAGCCGGAGACCGTCGTGACGACGCCCGTGTCGCTCCACGGCGGCTACAAGTGGAACGGCCCCGGGGACCGCTACTGGAGCCGCTTCAAGAGCACCGCGCCCACGCTCGTGGACGGCGGCACGCTGGCGTTCACGGTGCGCGACGTGACGGACCCAGGCGTGCTGCTGGACTCGCTGCACATTGTCTCCAGTGATGGCCTGGACGGTGGAGCCTCCATCGCTGTTCGCGCCCTCGATTCCTCCAGGTTCGTGCTGCGCAACACCGTCCTGGAAGCGGGCAAGGGTGGCCAGGGGCAGGCAGGTTCCCTGGGCGCCAACGGGCAGGCCGGCCTCGATGGACCGGGTGGAAGCACAGGCGGTGAAAACACAGGCGGCGGTGGTGGACGTCCCCTGGTGGCCATCACCTGCGCGGACGGCACCTCCATCGGGGGAGCGGGAGGGACCGGCAACCCCGGAGGCGCGGGACTGCCTGGTGCTGAAGGCAGCCCGGGATTGACCCCAGGCGGTGCCGGCGGGTACCGGAAGGACGCCGGCTGTGAAGTCGCCACCTGCTCATGCGAAGGGTCTGCAGGAGACGCTGGCTTCACTGGGAGCCCTGGGGAGATGGGCAATCCAGGGGATGCCGGCGCTGGCTCCGGCATCGTGAAGACCGGACAGTGGGAGCCCAACCAACAAGGCACGAATGGAACGCCGGGCAAGCTGGGCGCGGGGGGTGGCGGAGGAGGCGCAGGGGGAAGCTGCAATGCCCCAACGTCCAAGATCGCCGGAGGGAGTGGCGGCGGTGGAGGCGGCACAGGCGGGTGCGGTGGGTCCGGCGGCAAGGCTGGCGCGGGAGGAGGCGCATCCATTGCGCTCCTGCTCAGCCATGCGGATGTCACGCTCGCGAACGGGACCCGGCTCAGCACTCGTGGTGGTGGAGAAGGCGGAGCGGGTGGGCCTGGTGGCCTGGGTGGAGATGGAGGAATCGGAGGCAACGGTGGCCCCTATACGGACAACGTCCAGGGGACTGATTCCCAATTGCCCACCCGGAAGGTGAACACCGTGGGCGGTCAGGGCGGCATGGGGGGTGTCGGGGGACCGGGCGGACGTGGCGGCTGGGGAGGAGGCGGCGGCGGTGGCCCCTCCGTTGGCGTCTGGTGTGAGGATGCGGGCGTCACGTGGAATCCCTCAACTGTCTCGATAGACCCGGGCCTTGGTGGTGCTGGGGGCCACAGTGATGGTGGGGTAGACGGGGCGCAGGGCCTCAAGTCACGCGACCTTGGCTGCACCTTCACCGAAGCAGTAACTCCCTGACCCAGCGGCATCCGCCCGCTGCCTGACAGCAGCGGGTAAGAAAACGAGACCTTGGGGCAAGCGCTTGTCCGCTTGCCCCGCGTGGGTCGGCCTGTGCTTCGCTTCCGGGGATTTCCCCTGTTACGCTCGCCCCTGGTGGAGATGTCTTCCGAGCTGATCTGCGAAACCTGCGGCCTCACCGTTCCGTCGGAGACGGCGGTGTGCCCTCGCGATGGCACCGTCGTGCTGTCGTCGTTCCACCCGACTCCACCGGAACCGAAGGTCATCGTGGAGCACCCCGGCACCGAAGCGACCGCCATCACCGACCCCCTCATCGGCCTGAAGCTGGGCGAGTACGAGCTGCGCTCGCGCATCGGCGTGGGTGGGATGGGGCTCGTGTACGACGGCATCCAGCCGCTCATCGGTAAGCGCGTCGCCGTGAAGGTGCTCCGTCCGGAGCTGGCGCATTCGTCCGAACAGGTGGCCCGGCTCCTCGCGGAGGCCCGCGCCGTCAACGCCATCCGCCACCGTGGCATCATCGACATCTTCGGCTTCGGCCAGCTCCCCGACGGTCGCCAGTACATCGTCATGGAGTACCTGGATGGGCAGCCGCTGGACGCCATCCTCGCGGAGAAGGGCCGGCTCCCCGTCCCGGAAGCCCTGTCCCTGCTCGATGAGGTGCTGGCCGCCCTGGGCGCGGCGCACGGCGCGGGCGTGGTGCACCGCGACCTGAAGCCCAGCAACATCTTCCTGGTGCGCCAGCCGGACGGCTCGCGCTACGTGAAGCTGCTGGACTTCGGGCTCGCCAAGCGCGGCGAAGGCCCCACCGGCCGCACCGCGCAGACGCGCACCGACATGGTCGTCGGCACCCCGGAGTACATGGCGCCCGAGCAGGCCCGCGGCCAGTCCGTGGGCCCCATGACGGACCTGTACGCCATGGGCGTCGTCACCTTCGAAATCGTCACCGGCCGGCTGCCATTCATCGGCAGCTCCCCCGTGGACCTGCTGATGAAGCACGTGGAGGCCCGCCCGCCCCGGCCGTCGGAGTTCGTCCCCGACCTGCCGCCCGCCGTCGACGCCTTCATCCTGCAGATGCTCACCAAGGACCCGGAGACGCGCCCCAACTCCGCGGATGCCCTGCGTCAGCACCTAGCGAAGCTGCGCCGCACCCTCCGGGCCACGCGCACCAACCCCACCGCGCCCGCGCCCACCGAGGAGCCGCCCGCGCCGCCGAAGCCGCCCATCGTCGTCAGCGACGCGGAGGCGCGCCGGCCCACCACGCAGGTGCCCGCGCCGGTTCCGCATGACCTGGTGGTGCCCCAGGAAGAAGACCGGCCGGTGCGGCGCCTGGCGCCCGTCGTCATTGGCGCCGCCGTGCTGCTCACGGCCGTGGGCGTCGTCATCGCCACGCGCGGCGGCGGTGAAGCGGTTCAGCCCGTGGCCGTCGCGGTGAAAACGGAGCCGCCGCCCGCACCGAAGGCAGTGGAGGTGGAGCCCGCTCCGCCCCCGCCCGAGCCCCTCGCCGCGCTGGAGCCGGAGGCGCCGCCGCCCGTGCCCGCCATCGAGGCCCCTCCGCCGGTGAAGGCCGGGCCGCCCATCATCAAGGCCGTGGGTCCGAGGACCCTTCGCGAAGGCTCCGCGCCCGTTCCGAACAAGCGCCCGGAGTCGACGAGCGAGTCGGCCGTGAAGCAGCAGATCCTCGACACCGTGAGGCAGATCGAGAACAGCCCGCTGTACACCGACAACAAGGTCCACAAGGGGCTGACCCAGCAGGCCGCGCTCAACTACCTGGACAAGCAGCTCAAGCGCCTGGAGAACGCGGACGACGCGCAGGCGCGCGCGGAGATCTCCCTGGACCTCCGCGACTGGAAGCAGCGCTATCTCAAGTAGCCGCGCCCCGGAGCGCTACTTCACCGACAGGCACGCCACCGGCTGCGCGATGGCGTTGCGCGCGCGCTCCTCGCTCACCAGCGAGTAGCCCGCCAGGTCCTGCAGCAGCATGTCCCGGTTCTGCCGGATGAGGCTCGCGTTCTTGCAGGCCTTGATGTCGCCGTAATAGCCATACGGCGGCAGCGCGAGCTGGAGCTCCGCCAGCTCCGACAGCTGCAGGTCGCCCAGCTCGCGGCCGAAGAGCTTGCGCGCCGCGTCCTCCACGCCGATGACGCCCCGCTCGAAGCGCAGGATGGACAGCTCGTAGGCGATGAGCTGGTCCTTCTGGAAGAAGGCGTGGAGCCGGTGGGCCGCCACGGACAGCTGCAGGTCCCCCTCGATGCCCATCTCCCGCGCGATGCGCATGGCCAGGCGCCGCTCGCACGCGCCGTCCCCCGGGGGCACCTTGCCCAGCGTCACGCCAGAGAACAGGCGCCACGCCCACGCGCGCCCGTCCTCGCGCGGTGTCTGGAAGTAGGTGGGGCAATCCATCTGCCGGATGTAGAGCGCCACCAGGTCCTTGGGCATCCGCGAGAAGTCCGGCCGCGTGAAGGGCACCGACGCGCGGTCCTTCCCACCGTCCATGCGACCGGCCAGCACACTCATCCGGTCGCCTTCGATGCGGTGGCGCAGCTGACTCTCGACGTCGAACTCGCTCTCCAGGCGCGGCAGCTTGCTGGCCGTGTAGAGATACGTGATGGGAATCACCACGCCGGCCAACCCCACGAGGAACATGAACAGCCAGAAAACGGTCTTCACGCGGCCGACTCTAGCAGGGCGGGCGCGTGTCTGGAGGCCGGGTTAGAGAGTCCTCATGAGCGACTGGCATACCGCCACGGTCACCGCCCGCACCCCCTCGGCGGATGGCCTCACCGACTGGGTGCTCGACATCGCCGGGACCGCCCTCGTGGGCGCCCACGCCCACCCCGGCCAGTACGTGCACCTGCGCCTCCCTGGCCAGGCAGCGGGCATGTTCGCCATCGCCTCGCCGCCCGCTCCCTCCGGCACGCGGTGGGAGTTCCTCCTCAAGGACGAGGGCCCCCTGCCGGCCGCGCTGCTGCACCTGCCCGTGGGCGCGCGCGTGGAGGTGTCGCGGCCGGAGGGCCCCGGCTTCCCCATGGAGAAGGCGCGCGGCCATGACCTGCTGCTGTTCGCCAGCGGCTCCGGCATCTCCGCCATCCGCCCCGTCATCGCCAGCGTGCGGCAGGAGCGGCACGCGTACGGCCGGGTGACGCTGTACTTCGGCGCGCGCACGCCCCGGAGCTTCGCGTACGCGCACGAGCTGGAGCAGTGGCAGGCCGGCGGCGTGCGCGTGGTGTGCACCGTGAGCCAGCCCGGCGCCAGCGGCTGGCAGGGCCTCACCGGCTACGTGCAGGCCCACCTGGGCGAGGAGCCGCTGGAGCACGCCGTCGCCTTCGTGTGCGGCCCCTCGGACATGGTGCAGGACGTGATGGCCCAGCTGCGCCAGCGCGGCGTCCCGCAGAGCGCCGTGTTCCTCAACTACTGAGCCGCCGCGGCGGCGTAGGTCCGCACCTGGGGCGTCGTGTAGCGCACCGGGGCCAGCACCGCCGCGGGGTCGCTCTCCTGATTGCCGGTGGCCTTCTGCGGCGTCCACGCGGCCACGCCCACCATGCGTCCATCCGGGGAGAAGCGCACGCGCCGCACGGACCAGCCGAACTCCAGCTCGCCCTTGGGCCCCGGCTCGCCGTCGGTGAACAGGTACACGCGCTTGTCCCAGCCCCCCGACGCCAGCGACCGCCCGTCCGGCGAGATGGCCGCGGAGGACACCACGCCGTGGTGCGCCTCCCACTTGCGCAGCACCTGACCAGAGGCCGCGTCCACCAGCGCGCCCGCGTTCCACGGGCCCCGGGGCTCCTCCACGCCCTTGCGCTCGCGCTCGTACACCTGGCGGTTGCGCTCCGCCTTCTCCGCGCTGAAGGCCACGCCCAGCCGCCGCCCCGCCGCGTCCACGGTGACGTCGTTGACGTGCGCGGGGAAGGTGAAGTCCGAACGCGGCGCGAGCGCGCGCGCCATCATCCCCGTCGTGCCTTCCGGCGCGCCGCCCTTGAGCGTGAGCACCGCCTCCGCCGTCGTCTCGTCGAAGACCACGTCCACGCGCTCGCTGAAGGGCGCGCCCAGCACGCCCTGGTTCCCCTGGGGCACGCACGCGTCGCACACCGCCACGTCCACGCCCGGCAACGTCAGCGCCTTGAAGCGCAGCGTGCGGCCGCGCGCCAGCCGCGCCACGGTGTTGCCCAGCGCGCCCGGCACGGTGACGGTGTCCTTCAGGAACGCCACGTCGATGCCCACCGCCGTCGCCGCCGCCGTGGTGAGCACCACCACCGGCGAGCGCGAGTCCAGCGCCAGCACCACCGGCGGACCGCCGTCCACACGGCCCTGCAGCGCCGCGAATCCGCCGCGCCGCTCGAAGTGCGTGCGCGCCGCGTCCGGCCGCAGCGACTGCACCGGCAGGTCCGACGCGCGCACGTGGCCGTCCCAGCCACCCGAATACAGCGTCCCGTCCTCCGCGAACGCCAGCGCGCTCACCGGTCCCGAGTGCAGCCTCGCCTCCGCGCTGAACGCCAGGTCCGGCACCGACAGCACCGACACCAGCCCCTGCGCGCTGCCCACCGCCATCCACCGGCCATCCGGATGGAAGGCCACCGACACCAGGGGCTCCTCCGTGGCGAGCTCCGCCAGCGCCGCGCCCGTCACCGCGTCGAAGAGCTGCACCGCGCCGCTGCGGCTCACCGTGGCCACGCGCGAGCCCTCCCGCGAGAGGGCCACGCCTTCCAGATCGAACTGCTGCGCGTTGACGGCGGGATCCGCGCGGAGCACGGGGGCGTTCGCGTCCCCAGGCTTCGCGGTGGCGGGCGCCAGGTCCCAGACAGAGACGTGGTACGCCTTGTCACCCAGGCGCGTGTACGCCACGCGGTCGCCACCAGGCGCGAAGTCCAGCGCCCAGATGAAGTCCTTGCGGTTGAGGACGGTGGGCGTCCCGTCGAAGCCCTCCACGGGCCCCTCGAGGTAGCTCCCCGCGATGGACTCCAGCTGCGACAGCGTCCACGGCGACAGGGACGAGGGCGCGTGCGCGCAGCCCGCGAGCCCCAGCACCCCCGCGAGGACGAAGGCCCCGGCGCGCGGGCTCATGAACCCGAGCCGCGGGCGGCGGCCTTTTCCTTCTCGACGTTGATCTCGTTGACGCCCTTGCTGTCCACGGACAGCAGGAACAGCTGCTTGTCCGCTTCGCGCTTGTCGTTGAAGGACGTGCGGCCGGTGGCGCCGTCGAAGTCCTTCAGCCCCGCCATGGCCTCGCGCATCGCCGCGCGCGTGTTGGGCCGCTGCTTGTCAATCACCTGCCGCACCATGCGCGCCGAGTCGAAGCCGATGGCCTCCAGCAGGCCGGGGTCGCGCCCCGTCTCGCGGTACGCCTCGCGGTAGGACTTCACGAACTTCTGCGTGGCCGGCCGCTGCGAGTCCACGAAGAAGCCGTCCACGTACACCGAGCAGGTGACGAACTTGCCGCCGCGCTCCAGCAGCTCCGGCAGGCCCGAGCGGCCCTTGGGGCTGGACCACTGGTTGGTGCCGAAGAGCGTCACGGTCTTCAGGTCCTTCTTGCCCGTCGTCTTGCGGATCCGCTCCAGGTCGCGCGGGTCGCACGCGTTGGTGACGATGTCCTCCACCGCGAGCGCGGGCGTCACCAGGCTCACCCGGCGCCAGTCGTCCGGGATGAACAGGCCCTCGAAGTCAATGATGGGCTCCACGCCGCTGCGGGCCTTCTCCATCGCCTTGCGGCGGCGGTACGCGTCGGTGATCTTCTCGTCCTGCACGTCGCGCACGGCCTCCGCGTAGTCGCCGCGGTCCTCCAGGTAGTAGCGGCCCACCAGGCGCTTGGCCTCGCCGGTGAACGTGGTCTGGTCGTAGGAGTACGACTCCGCGCCGCGCACCGCGCCGCCGCGCGACACGACGTCGTCCCAGAACTCGTTCGCCAGCTCCACGCCGTAGGGGATGTTCGGGTAGAGCACCGCGAAGCGCTTGTAGCCCTTCACGTTCATCGCGTAGTCCGCGATGGCGCGCGCCTGCGCGGAGTTCGTCAGCATGTTGCGGAAGACGTACGGACCGATGTCCGTGATGCCCTCCTGACGGCTCAGCGTCAGCAGCGGCACCTGAAGCTCCTCCGCCAGCAGCGCCGCGCGCTTGGTGTCGTCCACCAGGAGCGGCCCCATCGCCGCGATGGCGCCGTCGTCGAACGCGAGCTGCTCCATCGCCTGGCCCGTCTTGTTGACGTCGCCCTGCGTGTCCTTCACCACCAGCTCGATGTCGCTGCCCTGCAGGCCCAGCTTCACGCCGCGCAGCACCGCCTCGCCGATGGGCTGGTAGCGGCCCGTCATGGGCAGCAGCACCGCCACGGTGCGCGGGCGCACCTCCACGCGGCGGGTGGCGCGCGCGAGCAGCTCCTTCGC
Source organism: Corallococcus silvisoli (assembly GCF_009909145.1). Classification (NCBI taxonomy): domain Bacteria; kingdom Pseudomonadati; phylum Myxococcota; class Myxococcia; order Myxococcales; family Myxococcaceae; genus Corallococcus; species Corallococcus silvisoli. Next base: position 510,110 of record NZ_JAAAPJ010000007.1, on the reverse strand, counting down.
CTGCGGCGCGAAGGTGCTGTCCGGCGCCTCGCGCAGGAAGCGCTGCAGCGTCTCCTCCAGGCGGGTCCAGTCGCGCAGGTGGTAGTAGATGCGCGCCAGCTTGAACTGGAGCACCGGCCACGCGGGGTTGGCCGAGGACAGGCCCTCCTGCACGCGCGCGATGTCGAGGAAGCTGGCGCGGCCCTCCACCAGCTTCTCCACCTTCTGCACGGCGGCCGTCTTCTCCTCCGGCGTCCGGGCGTCCCCCGCCTCGGCCACCGCGGACGACAGCGCCTGCGAGTACAGGCCCGCGCCCTCCGCCGCGCGCGAGGCCTCCCTCAGCAGCTGCTCCTTCTGCTCCCCTTCCGCGCGCTCCGCCAGGCTGGTGAGGGTCTGGTACGCGTCGCGGTAGGCGCCCACCTCCATGGCGGAGAGGGCCAGCTTGTGCTTGGCGTCCTCGGCCTGGTCGTAGAGGGGGTTCTCGAAGAGCAGCTCGTTGAAGGTCTTGCGCGCGTTGGCGTAGTCCTTCGCCTCGTAGAAGAGGACGCCCGCGTTGTAGAGCGCGTCCTGGCCGGCGGTGGTGGCCGGGTAGGCCTTGCGCACGGACAGGTACGCCTCCGCGGCCTGCTTCTTGTCCGGGTTCGCCTGCGCCTGCGTGCGGGCCTGGGCGAGCGCGGCGTTCGCGGTCGCGTCCTGCTTCGCCTCCACGCGGGGGCGGCCCTGGGAGGTGTCACCCCCGGAGGTGTCCCTTCCATCCGTCTGGGAGGGCGCCCTGGGGCAGGCGGTCAACGTCAGGGCCAGCGCGGCGACGAGCGCGCGGCGCGATGCGGAGAGGACTTCCATGGCGAGGTGCATAGCAGCGCGGGTGCGGCTCCGTCGACACTTGAGCGGGGGGAAGATTCCCCTGGAACGTCCGCTTCAATGCACCGCGCGTGCCCGCGTGCGTCACCGAGGGGAAGCCCTCGCGCCGTGGCCCCGGGACCGCGCCCACGCGCGGCCCGGGACGCACGCCCGGCCAGCTAGCCGAAGAGTTCCTTCACCTTGTCGAAGAAGGACTTCGACTGGGGGTGGGTCTCCTCGCCGGAGACCTCCGCGAAGCGCTCCAGCAGCTCGCGCTGCTTCGACGACAGCTCCGTGGGCGTTTCGATGATGACGCGCACGTGCTGATCCCCGCGCTGCTGGCTGTGCAGATGCGGGATGCCCTTGCCGCGCAGGCGGAACACCTTGCCGGACTGGGTGCCCTGCGGGATGGTCATCTTCACCTTGCCGTCCAGCGTGGGCACGTCGATCTTCGCGCCCAGCGCCGCCTGCGTGAAGGACACCGGCACCTCGCAGAAGACCTCGTACTCCTCGCGCTGGAACAGCGGGTGCTCGCGCACGATGACCGTCACGTACAGGTCGCCCGCGGGCCCGCCCCGGTCCCCGGGCTCGCCCATGCCGGACAGCCGCACGCGCGTGCCGTTGTCCACGCCGCCCGGGATGGCGACCTCGATGACCTCTTCCGACGGAATCTTCCCGGAGCCCCGGCACTTGCCGCAGGGATCCGGGATGGTGGCGCCCGTGCCGCCGCAGTCGCCGCACGGCCGGGACACCGCGAAGAAGCCCTGCGAGTAGCGCAGCTCCCCGCTGCCGCCGCACGCCGCGCACTGCCGGGGCGCCGCGCCGCTCTTGCTGCCAGAGCCGGAGCAGGTGTCGCACTTCTTCGGACGCGGGATGGTCACCTTCGGGCGGCAGCCGAACGCCGCCTCCTCGAAGGAGATCTCCAGGTTGTAGCGCAGGTCCGCGCCGCGGCTGGTCTGCCGCCGCCCCCGGCCGCCGCCGCCCCCGAAGATGTCTCCGAAGATCTCCCCGAAGATGTCGTTGATGTTGACGCCCTGGAAGCCACCGCCCGCGTCCCCGAAGGGGTTGCCCGCGTGCCCGAAGCGGTCGTACTTCGTGCGCCGGTCCGGATCGCTCAGGACCTCATAGGCCTCCGAGGCTTCCTTGAACTTCTCCTCGGCCTCGTGGTTCCCGGGGTTGCGGTCCGGGTGGTACTGCAACGCGACCTTGCGGAACGCGCTCTTCAGGTCCTGCGCCGAGACAGTCTTCTGGACGCCCAGGACCTCGTAGTAGTCGCGCTTCTGCCCTGCGGCCCCTGCCATCGAATCGAACCCCTGGAATTTGCTGGCGTTTTCAAGCTGCGTTGAGAATCCGAGTCACTATAACGCAGCGAAACTCGCCAGCAATCCAGGCCCGGGTTCCCCCGGGTGAAGCCCGTGGGGGTGCTACACGGTCCAGACGCGGTTGACCGTCAGCTCCATGCGGGCGAGCCGGCGCTTGAGGGCCGGGTCCACGGGGCCGTTGACGCTCCACTTGGGGACCACGAAGTGCAGCTCCGCGTTGTAGAGCTTCGCGGCGCTCGCGAGCAGGCTCCAGCGGTTCTCCGCCGTCGGATCATCCACCATGCCCGGGGTGACGATCTCCAGGATGATGGGCGTGCGGGCGGAGTCGGACTGACGGCAGGTGAAGTCCGGGCGGTGGTCCTCGATGGTGCCGGAGAGCACGGGCGGCGGCATGAAACCAGGCAGCCGGGCCTTGATGTCCGAGTAACCGATGGTCCGGAAGTACTCGGCCATCAGCCAGAGCAGACGGCGGCGCTCTTCGTCCTCCACGACCGACTCACAGCCGGGATTGAACAGGACTTCTTTCTCGGAGTTGGTTTCCATGGCGCATCTCAAGCTGTCCGCATGTGTGGGATGCGGCAACGCAGGCAGGCACGAGCGCTCCCTGGCTGGCCGTGGGGCAGCCGGACATGCACGGCCGCGCCCCACGCCCCTTTCGCTTGGACGTCACCGTTGGCTCGGTGACAGAGTGCGCCCCCTCCCGTGGCCCCCCGTCCCTCCGCCCACGTCTACCGCCGGCTCCTCGCCTACCTGAGCCCGTACCGCCGGCTGCTCGCCGCGGGCACGCTGGCGTCGGTCGCCGCCGCGGCCGCCACCGCCGCGTACGCCTGGATTGTCGGACCGCTGCTGCGCGCCGTCCTCACGGGCGCCCCCGTCACGGTCGCGGGGATGACCCTGGCGCCAGAGCTGCTGCTGTCCCGGTTGCCCCTCCTGGTCGTCGCGGTGGCCATCGTGAAGGCCACCGCCCAGTTCCTCCAAGGCGGCCTGATGCAGCGCCTGGGCCAGCGGGTGATGGCGGACCTGAGGGGCTTTCTCTACGGCCGCCTGCTCGTCCAACCCCCGGCCTTCTTCGAGCAGCGCCACTCGGGGGAGCTGGTGGCCCGCTTCACCTCGGACGTACCGCTGGTGGAGTTCTCCGTCACCCAGGCGCTGTCATCGTACGTCCGGGATGGGTTGCAGATCTGCTCACTGCTGGCGACCTGCTTCCTCATCGACGCGAAACTCTTCCTCTTCACGTTCGTCGTCGTCCCCGTGACGGTGGTGCCCGTCAGCCGCTTCGCCCGCTCGCTCAAGAAGGTGGCGACCCGCTCGCAGGCGAACCTGGGCGCGCTCAGCGCCATCACCGCCGAGCAGCTCCAGAACCTCCCCGTGGTGCAGGCGTACGGCACGGTGCCGCGCGCGCTGGAGACGTTCGACGCGGAGGCGGAGGCGTACCTCCAGGAGATGCGCCGCTCGCTCTTCATCCGCGGCGCCTTCAGCCCCACGGTGGAGCTGTTGGGCATCGTGGGCGTGGCGGTGGCGGTGGCGTGGGGCGCGCGCGCCGTGTCCATGGACCCCTCGCTCGCCGGGCGGCTGCTGTCCTTCATGGCGGCGGCGCTGCTGCTCTACCAGCCGGTGAAGTCGCTGAGCGGCACGCTGTCCCAGGTGCTCACCGGCCTCGCGGCGGCGGAGCGCCTCTTCGCGCTCGCGGACGCGCCGGTGCCTCCGGACGTGGGCGCGGACGCCCCGCCGCTGTCGCGCGCCCTGGAGCTGTCCGGAGTGAGGGCCACCTACGCGGACGGCCGCGAGGCCCTGAAGGGCGTGGACCTGACCATCCCCGCGGGCGCGCGCGTGGCGCTGGTGGGGCCCTCCGGCGCGGGCAAGACGACGCTGTTCTCCGTGCTGCTGGGCTTCCTGTCGCCCAGCGGCGGCGAGGTGCGGTGGGACGGCCAGCCCCTGTCGTCGCTCAAGGCGTCCAGCGTGCGCGGCCAGGTGGCGTGGGTGCCCCAGGAGCCGGTGCTCTTCTCCGGCACCGTGCGCCACAACCTGCGCCTGGGCCAGCCGGACGCTCCGGACGACGCGCTGTGGGAAGCGCTGCGGCTGGCGCACGCGGAGGACTTCGTGCGGGCGCTGCCCGGCGGCCTGGATGAGCCCGTGGGCGAGCGCGGCAGCCGGCTCTCCGGCGGTCAGCGGCAGCGGCTGGCCCTGGCGCGCGCCTTCCTGTGCCGGCCGTCGCTGCTGCTCCTGGATGAGCCCACCAGCGCCCTGGACGCCACCAGCGAGGCGGCGGTGGGCGCGGGGCTCGCGGCCCTGATGAAGGGCCGCACGGTGCTGGTCATCGCGCACCGGCTCAGCACCGTGCGCGACGCGGACCTCATCGCCGTGGTGGAGGGCGGCCGGGTGGTGGAGTCCGGCACCCACGACCAGCTGCTCGCGCTGCGCGGCCGCTACGCCCGGCTCCTGGGCGAGGGCGCCGTCGCCGCCTGAAGCGCCGGCACCCGCGACCGGCTGCTCGCGCCGCGCGGCCGCTACGCCCGGCTCCTGGGCGAGGGCGCCGTCGCCGCCTGAAGCCGGCACCGCGGGGCCATGCCTCCGTCCGCGAGGATGCGAGAGCCTTGGAGCCCGTGCCCACCTGCCCCGGACCTGCTTGCGCGACCGGGCACGCCCTGCGAGCCTTCGGCCCAGGCCCATGCCTCCGACGCCGCCGCCCCGCGAACGAGAGCCGCTGTCCCTGAACGCGCTCCTGCTGGCGCCCGCCCTGCTCCTGGCCGCGGGCGCGTGCGTGGCGGTGGCCGCCCGGCACTTCGCGCTGGCCGCCGCCGCCACCGGCACCCTCGTCCTGGTCCCGCTCGTCTTCCGGCTGTGGACACGCCCCTGGTACCGCGGGCTCGTGCTGCGCGGCCTGGGCCTGTTCATCGCCGGCATGCACCTGCCCATGCTCACCGGCGGCGTGCTCGCCTACGGGCGCATCGGCTGTCAGGGCGCGGACTGTCACCAGCTGCTGCTCTGGGGCATCGTCCTCGCCCCCGTGGCCGGCGCCATCTGCACTGTCGTCTACTGGCTCGTGGGTCGTCCCCCCGTCTGAATTACCAGGAATAGCCAGAGACCCTATTCTTACTGGAAATGCTTGTTCCAGTCAGACCCCACGTCGCGCCCAGCTTGTTCGTGGCGCTGGCCGTTCCCGCCACGGCGTGCGTGCTGGCCGGCACGCTGCCGGTGCTCCTGGGCAGTCCCGCCAGCCTGTTGAGCGTGGTGGTCTCCGCGGGGCCGTTCGCGGTGCTGGTGGGATTGGCGCTGCTGGTGGAGGTGCCCCTGCTGACGGTGGCGGCGGGGACCACCCTGGTGGGCCGGACGGTGCCGCTGGCGGTGATGGTGGGCATGGCGACGGTGCCGTGGACGCTGGGCCTGCTGGGCACGGAGGTGCTGCTGGAGCGGATGCAGGCGGCGCTGCCGCTGGTGGCCGCGACCGACGCGGGCGTCGCGCTGACGGCGGGCATGGGCAAGGCGATGGCGCCCCGGCTGCTGGGAGCGTGGACGAGCGCGGTGCTGCTGGGGTCGCTGTCGGTGGCGCTGGGGATGGCGCACTTCAGCGCGGAGCGCCTGGGCCACGACGCGCGGCGCGGGCTGCTGCTGGGCAGCCTCGTCTCCGCGGCGCTCGCGGGCATGGCGGTGGTGGGCACGCTGGAGGCGCACCAGTTGTTCACGCTGCTGTCGCGGCTGTCGCGGGCCCCGGGCACGCTGCGGCCGGACCTGATGGCGGAGGGCATGGCGCAGGCGGCGCGGCTGCGCACGGTGCGCTGGAGCTGCCTGGGCTGCCTGCTGGTGCTGGGCTTCACGTGGCTGATGACGTACCGCGCGCGCGAAGCCCGGCGCACGCACGCGCTGGAGTGGGTGGGCGGTCTGGTGCTCACCGTCGCGGTGGCCGTCCTGCTGGTGCTGGACGCGCACCCGCTGCACACCACGCTGGGCCCGGAGCGCATCACCACCGGGCGCAGGACCTCCGCCCCGGTGCCCACCGACGCGGACGTGACGCACCTGATGCGCGCGGACTCGCCCGCGCGCCTCAGCCTCCCCGCATGAGGACGACCAGCATCAGGATGGCCACCACGATGGCCACGCAGAAGACGCCCACCATCACCAGCCCCTCCGAGCGGCGCACCACCGGCGGCGGTACCTCGTTGGGCAGCGGCTGACCGTAGCGCAGCAGCACCGGCTCCGGCTCCGGCGCGGCCTCCGGCTCCGCGGCGGCCACGGGCTCCGGCGGCGTCACCGGCGTGAAGGTCACCGTCCGGGTGGTGACGGTGTCGCGCGTGGAGGACTCCCGCGACAGGAAGTCCGGCGCCGTGACGCTGGACATCTCCAGGCCCTCGCGCGCCAGCGCCAGCACCCGCTGCATGTGCAGGATGTAGCGGTCCTGCCCCTCGTAGGTGGCCAGCGCCTGCGCTGCGCGCACCAGCCGCTGGGGCACCAGCTCTGGATCCGCGTGAACCTCCGTGGCCACCGGCGGACGGCGCGACTCCCCCGCCTCCACGCGGCCCGTGCGCACGCCCTGGCCGCTGGCCCAGATGCAGTGCTCGTCCAGGAGCGTGAGCTCCTGCCGGCGCACGCGGCCGTCCTCGTCCACCAGCGACATCAGCTCCGCGCCCTGGGGCGACAGGTGCCAGACGGTGCGCAGGCCGTTCTCCCCCAGGGGCCCCTCCACCGCGCGCGCCCGGTAGAGTTCCTGCATCGCGGACTTCAAGGGGTCGGACGAGGGTTCCACGGCCATGAATGGCGCAGAGTAGGGGCGCCCCGTCCGAAACGGAAGCCAAGCCCGTCCCGGGGGCCGTCCGCTCCCCGGCCCGGCCCCCGCCCGCTGTCGTCCGTCCGGCGCACGCGCACCCGCGCGTGAATGGCCCGTGCGCGGACGCCCGCCTTGTGCCTACCGTCGCCCCCACGATGAGCCGTTCCAAGAACCGAGCCCCCGACTTCGTCCGCCAGTTCGAGGGAGCCCAGACGCTCGACGGACTGCTGGAGCTGGCTGGCAGTCCCTGCGACACCCCCGAGGTCCTCGAGCGCATGCGCGAGGCGCGCGCGGAGGGCGCCGACGCCGGCGAGGTGATTCCCACGCTCTTCGAGGAGGAGCCCCGCTTCCAGGACCCGGAGCTGGCGCGCCGCCTGTACCAGAACCTGCTGGGCCTCTGGGACCTGGTGCTGGAGGGCAAGGCGGTGCGGCTGGAGGACGACGGCCCGCGCCCGCCGCGCCCGAAGAAGGAGCGGCTGCAGCCGCCCGCGCCCTTCCACCCCGGCGAGCCGTCCGGCGAATTCGTGGAGGCCGCCTGGCGTTACCTGGAGGACGACGACAAGGCGCGCACGCGGCTGATGCATGCGTACGAGAACCGGCAGGACAGCCTGCTGGGTGCGCTTGACGCCGCTGGCCTCACGGACGAAGGTTATGGGGTCGCCCGCCACCTGCTCTTCGAGCTGCACGCCATGCTGGAGCTGGGCTGGCCACCGGGGCTCACGGCCGCGGAGGCGAAGGCCCTGGACAGGGAACCGGACGCGCCGCCCGCGCCCGAAGCCCTCCAGGAATACGTGACGGAAGCGCTGTTCGAGGCGGAGCAGGATGAGGAGCACCCCCTCGCCCCCGAGGAGCTGGCGCAGGTGCGCACCCTCGTCCGGCGGGGACTGGCGGCGCTGTGGCGCGCCCGCAAGGGGAGATGAAGATGGCCCGAGACGACAACGACGGTGGCGGCTTCACCGGCAAGCGCAACAAGTCCTACCGCGAGCTGGACGCCCAGCGCGGCAAGAGCAAGTACCACTCGCGCCAGGATGACCCGGCGCAGCAGAAGCTGGAGCGCAGCGCCAGCTACCAGAAATACAAGACGGCCGCGGACGCCCTCTTCACCGGCGGCGAGCTGCCCGAAGGCCTGGCGAAGACGTTCGACCCCGAAGGCAAGCGCAAGGCCCAGAAGGCCGCCCTGCAGAAGGTGCAGGACTCGGAGACGCGCGCGGACTGGGTGAAGGGCGTGGTGGACTACCTGGAGAAGTACCCGGACATGCCCGAGGACGCGTACTTCCTGGACAGCCTGCTGGACCACCCGCGCGAGCGCATCGTGGACAAGGCGCTGGCGAAGCTGGAGGCGCTCCAGGAGGCCGGCACGCTCCAGAAGAAGCTGCCCAAGAGCCTGGACCAGCGCCTGAAGTCCATCGAGCTCACCGGCCTGGACCCCGACATGCAGGGCCGCGCGAAGACGCTGCGCGAGAAGCTGCGCGCCTGACCTCAGCGCGCGCGCTGCTGGTGGAGCAGCACCACGGACGTCTGCCCCGGTGACCCGGGCTGGTGCGTGAGCCGCAGCTCCGCGCCGGGCCGCGAATACAGGCCGGGCTCGTCGCCGCGCTTCCACCCGGCCTTCGCCAGCGCGTCGTCGTAGAAGGCCTGCACCTGGGAGCCCGCGAGGGGCACCTGGAACGTGAGCGTGCGCGACCCCTCGGCGTTGACGCGCAGCACGCCGGTGGCCTGCGGCGGCAGCGGCGCGAAGTCCCCGTCGGCCTGGGGCGGGCGCGCCAGCGCGTGGTTGGCCTCCCCCAGGTACAGCTGGGTGGTGCCATCCACCTGCGGCATCAGGACCACCGTGTAGGTGATGCGGCGGCGTGGATCCAACGCGGTGAGCATGACCGCGTTGTTGGCGTACTGCGCCTGCTCCTTGCCGGGCGGCACGTAGAGGCCGCCGTCGCGGAACGCGTCCGCGAAGCGCTGGACCAGGACGCGCACGGGCTCCTTCACGTGCACCGCGCGCAGCGCCACGGGGATGCCGCCCGCCTCGACGAGGTTGCTCGACTCCACCTGCTCCAGCACCTGGAGCCGGGGCCACGCGAAGCGCGGCGCGTCCGGCACGCCCGCGTCCTGGGCGCCAGCGGACAGGGCCAGCAGCAGCGCCAGCACGCCTGCGGCCCACCTCAATGCGGCACGCCTCCCAGCCACTTGTTGCGCCGCGGGATGTCGTACTTGGGGGAGATGTTCTCCGCCTTGAAGGGCGTGGTCTCCCAGACGGACTGGTTGCCCGCGTGCGACGCGCCGATGTTCTCCTCGTAGTTGTCTTCCTTGCCGCGGAAGCTCATGAAGAACTGGTCCTCGTTCACGCCGCCCAGCGCGCCCACCCCCGCCATCAGCGCGCTGCCCGCGCCCCCGGCCGCGCCGTTCTCGCGGTACACGCGCTGCGCCCACTCGTAGTAGTCCGGGTTCGCGCACGTCGCGGCGCCGTTGATGTTGAGCCCGCAGGCGCGCCCCTCCGCCACGCCAGCCAGCCCCCAGTCGTCCAGCAGCATGAAGAAGCGCCGCGTGCAGCGCCCGCCTGACGCGCGACCGGCGGCGCACACGCGGAACTGGTCGCTGGCCAGCCGGTGCGACACCTTGAAGAACTCCGGCTCCATGAAGTTGCCCAGGCGCTCCGCGCGCAGCGTGGTGGAGGCCGTGCAGGAGATGCCGTCGGACTGGATGTCCATGGCCTTGCGCAGCGCCTCCGAGCCTGGATCCGCGTCCTGCGGGCGCGTGCCCAGGATGGCCACGTCGCTGCCCGGAGGCCGCGTCGGTTCGCAGTCCACCTCCACGCGCGTGGCGCGCGCCAGGGCCAGCTGGAAGGTCATCGCGCCGCTGGTGCGGCCGGCCCGGCCGTCGAAGTCCTGGTAGCGCGCGGCGGCCTCCGAGGACGCCAGCGCCTCCGCGTTGGAGCGCTGGAAGACGCCGGTCTCCGGGTCGTGCATCACGTGCCCGGTGGCCTCCCACAGCGCGAAGTTGGCGGCCTCCTGCACCTTGAGGGTCAGCGCGGCCACTTCCGCGAAGTAGATGCCGAACATCAGGACGGTGACGAACACCAGCGACCCCAGTGCCGTCTCGACGAGCGCCTGTCCCCGGCGCGAAGCGGAAGTGCGCGAGGCCATGGGTCAGTACCTCCCGCCCGTGTGGCTGCCGCCGCGGTAGCCCGCGCCGTCCAGCTTGCGCAGCGCGTCCGCGTGCTCCGTGAAGCCCGCCTGGTCCAGGCTGCTCGCGGGCTTGTCGTCGCGGGCGCCCTCGGCGCTCACCAGCGTGGCGCGCCAGAAGGGGTTGAGGAAGTTGGGGGGCTCCTCCCAGCCGCCGCCCACCGCCGCGGGGCGGGGCCGGTGGTAGTAGGCGAGCCCCGCGGCCAGGGCCACCTGGTTGCGCTGCACGTCCTCGCGGCCCGTGGGCTGGATGCGGCCCAGGGGCGCGGAGTTGTCGAACTCCACGTCCTGGTTGGCGAACTTGAAGGTGAACAGCAGGTTCCAGGGATCCGGCCGCGCGCGGCGCGAGGGGCTGGCGTAGTCGCGCAGGAGCACCGCGTACAGCTTGGGCTGGCCGTAGTCATTCTCGTCGGCGTTGCCCTGCAGGAGCCCCGCGTTGAAGCCAATCGAGTAGGGCCAGATGCCGGGGCACACGTTGCAGGCGCCCAGCGTGTGGCGCTCATCCACGGTGGTGTTGTCCTCCGCGCCCTGGCCCGGCGGCGGCTTGCCCGCGCCGTACACGTGCTGGTCCTGCGTGGACTGCAGCTCGTCGGACATCACCCAGGCGTCGGACGCGGCGCCCGGATAGGTGTTGCCGTCCGGGCAGATGACGGGCGTGGCCCGGCCGTGGTCGTGCGCCCACGAGTTGCGGCCGGAGATGGTCTGGTAGGTGGAGGAGTCCATCGAGGACGCGCTGGCGTAGCGCCGGAAGCCGGGGTTGTTCGCCGCGGCGCCCGAACCGAAGCCCGCGCTGCCGCTCCCCCGGTTGTGCACCCACGTCCACCCCAGGCTGCCCATGGTGGCGTTCAGCGTGACGGTGCCATGGCCTCCGGCGAGCGCCACCGCGCCGGAGCTGGACGGCACCCCGCCGGTGCGCTCCTGCTCCATGTACTGCTCGTAGCTGGTGCCCGCGGACGAACCGCCGGACACCTCCGACAGCGACTTGCCTGAGCCTTCCGGAGGCGCGTCGAGCTCCGGGTTGATCTGCCGGGCGATGAGCTTCGTGAGCCCCTGCCCCGCCAGGTGGGTCCCCACCAGCCGGTTGTACATGACCAGCTCCGCCCGGAACATGTCGCCCGCGCGGCCCTGCAGCTGCTGCACCTGCGTGGCCGCGGCCTGGTCCAGGCCGGACCAGGCCGTGGAGGGCAGGGGGCACGGGGACGCCTGCCGGGCGGCGTACTGCTGGCTGCCGTAGCTGATCATCGACTGGGTGCCCGCCATCGCCACCATGTGGGCGATCTGCGCGCGGTTCATCACCGCGATGGCGTTGAACGTGCGCGCCGTGGACACCGCCTGGCTGTACGCCGCCGCGTCCGCCGCCATCTGGATTTCGACGCGCTCCTTGGCGCGCATGCCGAAGCCCAGCGTCATCAACACCATCAACGTCAGGAGCAGGAGCGACAGCGAGAACAGCACCAGCGCCTGTCCACGTCCGCCATGCCTCAGAAGCCGTGCAGGCTGCATCCGGCACCTCCCTGGAAGTTCTCCGCCCGCACCGGGGTCATCATCCGCATGGTCGCGTGCACCTGGATGGGGAACAGGTAGTGCCCCTGCGCGCTCCAGCGCACCATCCGGTCGCCCAGGTCCCCGCCGGGCCAGTCATCCGGCCCCAGCTCCACGTCGGTGTCCGCCCACCAGTCCGACTCCTTCTGCGCCGGGCTGAGCGGGTTGTCCGCCGTGTAGTTCTTCAGGTGGAACTGGGCCAGGAACATCCGGCTCATCACCCAGTCCGCGAACGGGACGCGCATGTAGTACCAGGCCACCATGCGGATCTCGAGCGTGTGCCGCCGCAGCTCCGCGGCGTTGTCCGTGGGCACGTCGAACATCAGGTCCTCTTCGCCCAGCCCCCGCACCCACGCCACGTCCGGCGACTCCCGGACGATCTCCACCATGGGCCCTTCCGTGAACAGCGTGCCCCGCGAGCCGCGCACGCGCAGGTAGTTGCGCCGGCGCGGCTCGAACGCGTTCGCCAGCTGCGCGGGCGTCCGGGTGTGCTCCACCGTGGGCAGCATCGTCACCATCGCCGCGTGCGTCATCGCCTCGCAGCTGCCGTGGTTCAGGCTGCCCGCGCGCACCGCGCGGTACACCGCCACCTGCGCCAGGATGCGGCCCTGCAGCAGCATGAAGAGCTGCAGCGTGCCCAGCACCATGAACACCACCAACGGCATGCACAGCGCCGCCTCGACAGCGGCCTGACCGGACTCGAGCTGCCGACGTGGGGGGCGGGGGAAGGCCATGGGGGGCAGGGTGCCTTCCTCCTAGATTCTCGGTGATTGGGGAATCGGTCAAATGGCCGAAGCCCCGTCAGGACCGATTCCATTGTGACTCAATGGTTTGGCTTCAGCGGTTGAGGGTGAAGCCGCAGGCCGCGTCCAAAACCACCGTGGCCCCCGCGAGCGCCTGGAGCAGCCGTGCCGAGTGATGGCGCTCCGCGTCAACCTGGGCCTCCACCGCCTCCGGAGGCAGCCCCTGGTGGGCGAGGGAGAGGCGCAGGCGGGCGGCGGCGGCATCGCGTTCGGCCTCCAGGGCGGCCTGGGCCTTCTTCGCGCGCCGCTGGAGCTCCGCCTGGGCGGCGGCCTGGGCCACGGGGAGCGCGGCGTCCACGAAGGCGCCGAAGCCGGGGAAGGCCTGGTGGACCTCGTCGCCCTTGAGGGCCTTGCCGTCCGCCTCCAGCGCGGAGAGGACGGAGTCGTCCGCCACGGGGCCCTGGGGGCCGTCCACCACGGCGACGGGCAGCAGGGTGCGCTCCAGGAAGCGCGCCAGCTGGCGGCTGGGCACGCGCGCGCCGGGCGAGGTGTCCTCGGGCTCCGGCAGCTGGATGTGGAAGAGCAGCTCCAGGCCGCGCGCGGGCTTCTTCAGGCCGCGCTTCTCGATGAGGCGGAAGCCGCTGCGGCCGTAGGGGCCGTCCTTGAGGAAGCCGAACAGCGCCTCCACCAGCGGGTGGCCGGTGGCGAAGTACTCCAGCTCCTCCGCCTCCACGGCGGTGTCGCGCCAGAAGGTGCCCAGCACCGTGCGGTCCTGCATCACGTCGATGCCGGGCAGGCCCTCCACGTTGAGCGCGTGGCCGAACTGGAAGGCCACCTGGAAGGCCTCCACCTGCTCGTCGGTGTCCACGCCAATGCCCACGCGGCGCGCCAGCTCCGTGACGGTCTCCTCCAGGCGCTCGTCCAGGTCGCGGGCCACGCTCCACAGCCCGTCCTCCAGCGGCGGGGCCTCCTCGTCCGAGTCCTCGTCGGGGGGCTCCTCGCCCATGCGCTCCTGCGCGCGCGCCACCAGCCGCGCGACCGCGGGCTTGTCGAAGCTGCGCACGTCCAGGAGCGGATCATACGCGCGCTTCACCTGTTCGCGCGCCGCCTCCACGCGGGCCTTCAGCTGGGCCGCGTATTCGACGCGCGCCTCGCGGGGCAGCAGGGCCAGCTCCGCGATGCGGTCCTCCACCTCCTCCAGCACCGCGTCCAGGCCGCCCACCGTCTCACCGAAGACGCCGACGGCGTCCGCCAGCAGCATCAGCACGTCCGCCGCGAGCGTGCCCGCGGGGTCGAACACGTGGATCTCCACCGGGTGCGTCTGACCGATGCGGTCCAGGCGGCCGATGCGCTGCTCCACCGTGGAGGGACTCCAGGGCAGGTCGTAGTGGACCAGGTGGTGCGCGAACTGGAAGTTGCGGCCCTCGCCGCCCACCTCCGTGCACAGCAGCACCCGGGGGCCCTCGGGGTCCCGGAAGCGCGCCACCTGCCGGTCGCGCTCCACGAGCGGCAGGTCGCCGTGGTAGCCCAGCGCCTCCACGCCCTCGCGCGACAGCTCCGACTGGAGCGACTCCAGCGTGTCGCGGCTCTCCGTGAACACGAGCACCTTCGCGCGCGGCTCCGCCTTCCAGATGCCGCGCAGCACGTCCACGAACACGAGCAGCTTCGCGTCGCGGCCGGTCAGCTTGAGGTCCGCGCCCTTCAGCGCCGGGTTCGCCTTCACCGCGCCCGCGAACGCCGCGGGGCTGGACTCCAGGCGCCGGAGCACGTTGGCCAGCGGCGCGCCGCGCAGCGTGCCCTGCGCCAGCGTGGCGAGCGCCGCGTCGCGCGCCTTCAGCTCCTCCGGCGTGAGCTGGACCGGGTGCCGGTGGAGCCGGCGCGTGGAGAAGCCGCCCACCACCGCGCGCCGGTTGCGCACCAGCCGGTCCGACAGGCTGTACGTCTCCGCCAGGTGCGCGAGCAGCGCCTCCTTCTCCTTCAGCGTCTGGAGGCGCGCGTCCTCCGGGAAGCGGCTGGCGAGCGCGGCCACGGCCGCCTTCGCGTCCTTGCCCTCCCTCAGCGCGCGCACCGCGGCGGACAGCTCCTCCTGGCGCTGCAGCCGCGCCTCGAAGCCCTTCACCGTGGGCGCGGTGGCCGCGTCGATGAGGGTGAGCAGGCCGTGGTACTCCGCCGGGTCCAGCTGCATGGGCGTGGCGGTGAGCAGCAGCAGGCCCCAGGAGTTCGCGGCCAGCCCCTTCGCGGCGGCGAAGGCCTTCTCGCCCTTGAGGTGGTGCGCCTCGTCGATGATGACCAGGTCCCAGAAGGCGTCCTCGGCCGCCACCTCCTCGCGGTGCTCGCGCGTGCGGCTGAGCAGCTCCAGGCTCGTCACCACCAGCGGGAAGCGCGCCCACGGAGACACGTCCGGCGCCTCCTTGAGCGACTGCTCGTAGCGGTCCGAGTCCATCAGCGTGAAGAGCTGGTTGAACTTGTGGAACAGCTCCACCAGCCACTGCACGGTGAGGTGGCTGGGCGCCACGACCAGGCACCTTCGCGCCAGCCCCACCAGCCGCAGCGCGCTGAACACCATGCCCGCTTCAATCGTCTTGCCCAAGCCCACTTCATCCGCCAGCACGAAGCGCGGCCGGCGCGCGGACAGCACCCGCTGCACCACGCCCACCTGATGCGGCTTCACCATCACCCGGCTGGCCAGGAGCGCCCCCAGCGCGTCGCCCCGCCGCTCGTCATCCAGCACCAGCGCCTGCTTGCGCAGCATGAACGCCTTCGCGTCCCCCACCCGCCCGTCGCGCAGCGTGGACAGCAGGTCGGAGCGCGGCGCCAGCGCGCGCACCTCGGACTCCGGCAGCTCGTCCTCCTCGCCCGAGTCCTCGTACCGCACCACGTACCGCCGCAGCCCGCGCGCGCCCGGCTCCTCGCCCAGGATGGTCGCCTTGCGCCCCTTCGGCGTCTGGATGGGCTCGCCCTTGGGCAGCTGACAGGGCACCAGCGCGCCGCCCCGGGTGGACACCAGCACCGGCGCGTCCTCGCGGGACGGGAAGGCGATGAGCGCCTTCGCCCCCTGCTCCTGGAGCGACACCAGATGTCCCACACCCCATTCGGGCTGCGGGAGGTAGCGGACCTTCAGACCTTCGACGAGAGACGCCATATGCGAGTGCAACACCCAGGTGCGAAGAGGGGCGCGCTCCATAACGTCCCGGCGCCCGGAAGGCCATTTCACGGGCAGCCGGAACGCCTGCCCCCTCCTCCCCCACCCTCCCGCCAACCCCTTGATTCCAGGCCCCGACCCCCAGAACCCAGGGGGACTTCCGTCCACCCACGGACGGCCCCACCTCCTCCGCGGGCCGCCGGACTTCCCACCCTCCTGGGTAGGAACCATCATTTCGTGACTTTCAGGTAAAAACCGGGTAATTGGATACCCTGCCCGACAGTGCGATGTCGCTCACCCCACCCTTTCGGTGATGTTGAGGATCCTTCTGCACAGAAGCGCTCGGTGCCGTCGGGGGGGAGTGCCACATGTTGCGTCGTTGGACCTTCGCTCAGCGGGTCGGGGCGGGTCTGTCCGTATGCCTGCTGGCCGGACTCATCCTGCTCGCCACCCTGGTGTCCGCGGCCCGAACGATGGCGGTGGAGGGCCAGCCGTGGCCGCACCAGGTGTCGGACCTGCTGGCGGGGCTGCTGGGCCTGGGCGCGCTGGCGGCGCTGGGCATGGTGCTGCGCAACGCGCTGGGCCCCATGCACGCGGAGCGGCTGCAGAGTGAGCAGCGGCTGCACCTGTTCATGGATGGCGTGAGTGACTACGCGCTGTGCTTCCTGGAGCCGGACGGCACGGTGTCCTGCTGGAGCACCGGCGCGGAGCGGCTCACGGGCTGGGAGTCCTCGGACATCGTGGGCCAGGGCGTGGAGTGCCTGCACGTGCCGGACGCGGTGCTGCACGGCCTGCCGGCGTCCTACCGCGAGCGGGCCGCGCGCGAGCGGCGCCTGCAGTCCGAGGGCTGGCGGATGCGCAAGGACGGCTCGCGCTTCTGGGCGGAGACGCTGCTCACCGCGCTGTACACGGAGAGCGGCACGCTGCAGGGCTTCGCGGAGGTGACGCGCGACATCACCGAGCGCAAGCGGACCGAGCGCATGCAGGCGCTGCTCGCGGAGGCCGGCCGCGTCCTGCAGCCCCAGGCGGGCGCGGAGGCCCTGGGCGCCGCGCTCACCCGCCTGTGCGTGCCGGAGGTGGCGGACGCGTGCGTGCTCTACCTCCCGGACGAGCACGGGCTGGTGCGCCCGGGCGCGGTGGCGTGCGCGGACGCGGCCACCCAGACGCGGCTGTGGGAGCCGCTGCTGCGCAGGCCGTCGTCGGACGAGCCCGGCCCCGCGCGCGTCGTCCACACCGGCCGCGCGGAGCGCTTCGCGGAGGTGGATCCCGACCGGCTCCCGCCCTCCGTGAGCGACAGCACCTACGCGGAGCTGTGGCGCGCGCTGGGCGTGCGCTCCGCGCTGAGCGTGCCGCTCGTCGTGGACAACCGCGTGCTGGGCGCGCTGTGCCTGCTGTCCACCCGGCCGCACCGCCACTACGGCGCGGTGGACCAGGCCTTCCTGGAGGAGCTGTCCGCGCGGGCCGCGCTGGCGCTGGACAACGCCCGCCTGATGGCGGCGACCCAGAACGCGCTGGAGCTCATCGGCGTGGCGGCGCACGACCTGGGCACCCCGCTGAGCTCGCTGCAGCTGCGCCTGCGCCGCGTGCGCCTGCAGTGCGCGCCCCCCCACGGCGACGACGCCCGCCTGCGCGAGGGCCTGCTCCTGGCCGAGGACGAGACCAAGCGCCTGGGGCGGCTGGTGCACAACCTGCTGGACCTGTCGCGCCTGTCCGGAGGCCGGATGGTGCTGGAGACCCAGCCCATGGACCTGGCGGAGCTGGCGCACGAGGTGGTGGCCCGCCACGAGGACCAGGCCGCCGCCGCCGGCTGCCCCGTCACCGTCCACGCCCGGGGCGAGGCGCGCGGCCGGTGGGACCGCCAGCGCCTGGACCGCGTCCTCACCAACCTGGTCAGCAACGCCCTCAAGTTCGGCGGGGGCAAGCCCGTGGAGGTGCGGGTGGAGCAGGACGCCCACCGCGCCCGGCTCATCGTGCGCGACCACGGCACCGGCATCCCCCTGGAGGCCCAGCAGCGGCTCTTCACCCGCTTCGAGCGAGTCACCACGGACACCCGCACCCCTGGCTTCGGCCTGGGCCTCTACATCGTCCGCCAGCTCGTGGAGGCCCACGGCGGCGCCATCCGCGTCCACAGCCGCCAGGACGAAGGCGCCGAGTTCACGGTAGAACTCCCTTTCACCCCGGAATCCGGGGTCGCTGTCGCATCCTCGATTCGTGCATGACCCTCCCGGGTGGGTTGCGCTCTACACCGCCTTCCCATTCAGTCGCCAACAGTCCGAATTCTCCTCTGAGTAGAATTATTCTCAGAAGTTGAATCGCTCTGTTGATTATGGATATTCTCCGTACGGCTAGAAATGCTCACTCCCGGTAAAAACCGGCATTGAGCGCGGCCCCTCCCGCCACCGTCCCCCCGACGCAAGGGCACCTGGGTCCACTGGCCGCGACGCTGCTCCGGCAAGCGTCCGCAAATACGCGTTCGGAGGAGTCCCCTCATGTTTGGAGCTGACACGATTCGGGAGCGGTGTACTCGCACTTCCCCCCGCCTGGGTTCGGCGGGCCGCGCGAGCCTGCTGGCGGCGCTGACCAGCCTGACGCTGGCGTGTGGCGGTCCGGACGCCCCGGAGCTGGAGAGCGCCTCCGCGCAGGACGCCGAGGCCGCGTTCGCGACGCAGGGCCAGGCGCTGTCGGACGACGACGCGCGCAAGGGCACCAGCGGTTCCAGCGCGGCCGTGGGCCTGGCGCTGGAGGTGGACAACGGCCTGGGCATCCCGCTGAAGGTGAAGGCGGGGCAGACCTTCTACGTGAACCAGATTGACCTGCGCGCCTCCCTCTTCGCCACGAAGGACGAGGGCGTGGACGGCCTGAAGCGCAACAGCGACTTCGTGGCGCTGGGGTGGTCCGGTGTGCGCCAGGCGGACCAGGAGTTCGTGGGCCTGTCGAACGCGGACGGCACCTTCACCCGCCGCCGGTTCTACCGCGACGCGGCCTGGATGAAGGTGACCAGCCTCTTCACCGTGGAGCCGGTGGACGCCCGGGGCGTGCTGACGGGCCCGCCGGTGCTGCTGAACATCGGCAGCGACGAGACGCGCCGCACGGAGCGCGACGACTTCTTCATCCGCCGCCTGCGCGCCATCCAGTGGACGCGCGACTGCCGCTCGCTCACGGACTGCAAGGGCGCGAAGGCCTACGAGGAAGAGGCGCTGGTGGAGGTGCGCAACGCGTACGACCACGCGAAGAAGCAGACCCTCACCTTCACCTCCCAGACGCGCGGCCTGCGCCTGCGCTGGAGCCTGCGCCCCTTCTCGCCGTACTACATCCCCGTCACGCAGGTCTCCAAGCCGGAGTTCGACTACGGCTTCGCCATCGACATCAAGCCGCTGACCGCGGCGCGCAAGGACGGCACCTACGCCCCTGGGTCCAACGTCACCTTCCAGATGACGCTGAAGGACGGCAAGGGCAAGCGGCTGCACCCGGCGGGCAGCCTTCCAACCTACAATGAAGTCGCACCTCCGGGCGCTCCCGGCAATCCGGCGGGAATCCAGTACTATCAGGCCTTCTTCGACCCGACGACGACCTACTACCGCCGCAAGCACCGGGAACGGATGATGATGACGCAGCTCATCGGGCCGGCGCAGGACATCCAGCCCATCCGGAGCATCGTCGACCTGGAGGCCTTCCTGGATGACTCGCAGGACGTGCAGACCATCGCCACCCAGGCGCGCGACGGCGTCTACGCGCAGTTCATGACCTTCCCGCCGGCCAACAAGCTCTTCGGCGGCGCCTTCTTCCCCAACGACGGCCGCTGGGACGCGCCCGTGAGCGACACGTGGACGTACCGCATCCCCGCGGACGCGAAGTCCGGCACCTACCTGGTGACCGCCAAGGCCCGCCGCGTCTACCTGGGCGAGGACGAGCCCGCGTCGCGCACCATCGAAATCCAGGTGGGGACGAAGACGCACACGGAGGCCACGCTGACCACCGGCCCCTGCAACAGCTGCCACAGCAAGGGCGGCGAGCTGGGCGAGGTCCTCCATGCGAACGACAACCGCGCCGCGTGCGCGTCGTGCCATGCTCCGCTGGGCTTCGAACTGGAAGGCCCCATCTTCGTGCGCACGCACTTCATCCACTCGCGCTCCAACCGCTTCGACGCGCCCCTGCAGAAGTGCTCCTCGTGCCACCTGAAGCCGGACACGACGCAGCGCACCAGCAAGGCCGCGTGCCTGTCGTGCCACAAGAGCTACCCGGCCAGCCACGTGGCATCCTTCGGCCCCATCGAAAGCATGTATGTGGGTGGCGGCCGGGAATCGTTCCAGCAGTGCACCGGCAGTTGCCACAAGACACACCCCGGCAGCGGCTTCTAGCCGCCGCCGGTTCGCACGGAGGTCCCCCATGGCACACGTGAAGATGCAGACGGCTCGCTCCACCCTCACGGACCCCGTCGCCGCCGCGGAGGACCTCCTGCGCCAGCTTCACGGCCCCGCGCCGAAGCTGGTGACGCTGTTCGCGTCGCGCCAGCGCGACCAGCGCGCGCTCAACCGCGCGGTGCGCGAGCGGCTGCCCAAGGAGACCCGGCTCGTCGGCGCCACCACCGCCGGCGAGCTGGACAACAACGGCATCCACGAGAACAGCGTGGTGCTGGGCGCGCTGTCCGGCGACTTCGAGGTGGGCCTGGGCCTGGGTTCGGGCCTCACCGGGGACGCCATCGCCGCGGGCGCGCAGGCCATCCGCCGCGCCTGCGAGGAGCTGGGCGTGCGCCAGCAGGACCTGGACGCGCGCCGGTACGTGGGCCTCGTGATTGACGACGGCTTCCGTTACAAGAAGGAAGAGCTGCTGCTGGGCATCCTGGAGAAGAACCAGACGCTGGTGCTGGTGGGCGGCGGCGCCAACGACTCGGAGACGGACCCCGCGCGCCAGTCCGCGCTCATCCACGTGGACGGGGAGGTGGCCGGCGACGGCGTGCTGGTGGCCCTCTTCAAGACGAACGCGCCCTGGGCCGCGCTGCGCTCCCACTGGTACGTGCCCACCGGCGAGCGGCTCACCATCACCAAGGTGGATGAGACGCACACGCGCGCCCTGGAGATCGACGGCCTGCCCGCGGCCCGGCGCTACGCGGACATCCTGGGGGTGGACAACATCGCCGACCTGGAGTTCGGCCGGCCCGGCGGCTTCGCGTCGCGCCCCACCGCGCTCAAGGTGGGCCGCGAGTACTTCATCCGCGCCGCGTGGCGCCCCCTGGAGGACGGCTCCATCCTCTTCGCCAACCTCCTGGAGGAGGGCAGCGAGCTGGACCTGATGAAGGCCGGGGACCTGGCGGGCATGACCCGCGACTTCTTCACGGAAGAGCTGCCCCGGCGGGTGCAGAACCCCCAGGCGGCCCTCCTGTTCCACTGCAGCGGACGCATGTGGTACGCCGGAGCCACCGGCACGGTCCCGAAGCTGTCCGAGGCCATGAAGCTCGCGCCGGCCGCCGCTGGGATGAACGTGCACTTCGAGATCTACTCGGGGTTCCACATCAACACCACGCTGACCGTGCTCGCGTTCGGTTCCAACTAAGAGACCATGGCCCCTCACCCGTTCGACGTGGCCCTCGCGGAAGCACCCCTCGGTTACACCCTGTCCCTGCTGCTGGTGGGCAGCGAGCGCGAGACGCGCGCCATGCGCGACGCGCTGGAGCGGGAGGACATCCTCTCCATGCTCACGCTGGAGCCCGCCTGTACGCGCGAGGCCCTGGAGCAGGCGATGGAGCGCCCCTGGGCCCTGGTGCTGGCGGGCGCGGAGGTGCCCGGCATGACCTGGGAGGACATCCAGGCGGCGTGGGTGAAGCGCGGCAAGGAGCTGGCCTTCGTGGTGAGCGCGCCCACGTGGAGCGTGGACACGCTGGCCTCCGCCATGCGCGCCGGCGCGCGCGACTACGTCACCGAGGACCGCTACGGCCACCTGCCCTTCGTGGTGGCGCGCGAGCTGCGCCTGCACGCCGAGCGCGCCCAGCACCAGGTGACGGGCGTGGAGCTCAAGCGCACCAACTACCTGCTCAGCAACATCATCGACGCGCTGCCCTTCGTGCTGTTCGTGAAGGAGGCGGAGACGCGCCGGCTGGTGGTGGTGAACAAGACGTTCGCGGACGCCTTCAAGGTCACCAAGGAGTGGTTGCTGGGGAAGCTGGACCACGACTACTTCCCGGCGGAGCAGGCGGAGTCGTTCATCGCCATCGACACGGAAATCCTCGAAACGCGCAAGATGAAGACGTTCGAGGAGGTCGCCCGCGCGGACGGCCAGGACCGCATCTTCGCCACGCGCAAGATTCCCCTGGTGGATGACCAGGGCGTCGCGCGCTTCGTGATGGGCGTCACGGACGACATCACCGAGCGCAAGCAGAACGAGGCGATGCTGCGCGCCTCCAAGGAGGAGCTGGAGGCCGCCAACAAGCAGCTGGCCGCCAGCCTGGAGGAGATCAAGAAGACGCGCGCGGTGTCCGCCCGGTCGCTGGCGAGCTACCAGCAGCGCGCGCTCCAGATGGAGATCATCCGCCAGCAGAACGAGGACCTGGACCGGCTGGCCCAGGAGCTCTCCGTCGCCAAGCGCAACGAAGAGGAGCGCGCCCGCGAGGCCGAGGGCGCCGTGCGCCTCAAGAGCGAGTTCCTGGCGAACTTCAGCCATGAGATCCGCACCCCGCTCAACGGCATCATCGGCTACTGCGACCTCCTGATGCGCGAGGAGGGCAACCGCCTGACGCCGCACGGCCGGCGCGACCTCAACGTGGTGAAGACGAACGCCAAGACGCTGCTGGCGCTCATCAACGACATCCTGGACCTGTCGAAGATCGAAGCGGGCCGCGTGGAGGTCGTCACCGAACCGGTGGACGTGCAGGAGCTGGCCGACGAGTGCATGGCCACGGTGAAGGAGTACCTCAAGGGCAAGGACGTGGCCCTCACGGTGCAGGTGGACGACGACGCGAAGGAGATCCGCACCGACGCGCTCAAGCTGCGGCAGATCATGCTCAACCTGCTGAGCAACGCGGCCAAGTTCACCGACACGGGCGAGGTGGCCCTGACGGTGGTGCCCGCGGGCTCGGGGGAGTTGCTGATGACGGTGGAGGACACCGGCGTGGGCATCCCGTCGGATCAGCTCCCCTTCATCTTCGAGAAGTTCCGCCAGGTGGACGGCTCCACCACGCGCAAGGTGGGCGGCACGGGGCTGGGGCTCGCCATCGTGCGCGAGCTGACCCGCGTGCTGGGCGGCACCGTGGACGTGAAGAGCACGCTGGGGCGCGGCTCCACCTTCACCGTGCGGCTGCCGGACGTGCTGGCGCGCACGGTGGGCGCGGACAGCCCGCACGCCACCGAGCGGCTGGTGCCGGTGCACGACGTGGCCCAGCGGCTCGCGCCCATGGCGCGGCCGGGCAGCACGGTGCTGGTGGTGGACGACGACGTGCTCATCCAGCAGCTCGTCACCGGGCAACTGGAGCCCGCGGGCTTCAAGGTGGTGACGGCGGATGACGGCATCGCCGCGCTGAAGCTGGCGCGGGAGCTGAAGCCCCAGGCCATCCTCCTGGACATCCACCTGCCCCGCATGGACGGCTGGTCCGTGCTGAGCCAGCTGAAGAGCGAACCCACGCTCGCGGGCATCCCGGTCATCCTCGTGTCGGTGGAGGAGCAGCGCGCGCGCGGCTTCAGCCTGGGCGCGTGCGAGTACCTGGTGAAGCCGGTGGAGCCGGAGCGGCTGGTGGAGGTGGTGCAGAAGAGCCTGGCCTCCGCGGGCGCCACGGCCGCCACGGGCGACGTGCTGGTGGTGGACGACGACGCGGCCACGCGCGAGCTGGTCAGCCGCAACCTGCGCCGCGCGGGCTTCTCCACCAACGAGGCGCGCAACGGCGAGGACGCGCTGCTCAAGGCGCGCGTGTCGCCGCCGTCGCTGGTGGTGCTGGACCTGATGATGCCGAACCTGGACGGCTTCGAGGTCCTGCGCCGCCTGCGCGCGGAGAAGCTGTCCGTGCCGGTGGTGGTGCTCACCGGCAAGACGCTCTCCTCGGAGGAGGAGGCGCTCCTGCGCGACGGCTTCGCCGGCTTCGTGCGCAAGGGCGGCCACGCGCTGGAGGACGTCATCGCGCAGGCCAAGGGGCTGCTGATGTCCCAGCGGGCCGCCTCCGCCGGGAAGCTGCCCCGCGTGCTGTACGTGGAAGACAGTGAGCAGAACCGCGACATCGTCCGCCGCTACCTGGGCGGACTGTATGACCTCATCGAGGCGGAGGACGGCGAACAGGGCCTGGAGCGCGCCCGCAACGACACGCCGGACCTCATCCTCATGGACCTGTCCCTGCCGAGACTCGACGGCTGGGAAGTCACCCGCAGGCTCCGGGCGTTTCCGGATGGGCAGAACGTGCCCGTCATCGCTGTTACGGCGCACGCGGGTCGCGAATACCAGGACAAGGCCCAGGCGGCCGGCTGCACGGCCTACCTGACCAAACCCCTGGACCGCGAGCAGCTCATCGAGACGATTCGCCAGTACCTAGGGAGAAGCCATGGCTGAAGCAAAACCGCGCGTCCTGGTGGTGGACGACGATCCGGACCTGCTCGACCTCGTGCAGCGCTCGCTGAGCGCGTACGGGTTCGATGTGCAGACCCACACGTCCGCCCTGGGCGTGTCCAACATCGTGCGCGCCTCCGAGCCGGACTTCGTGCTCATTGACGTGAACTTCCCCGCCCTCAAGGGGGACAAGGTCGTGGGCCTGGCGCGCCAGTACGCCCCCCCCGGCACCCGCTTCATCCTCTACTCCGCCTCCGACGAGGCCAAGCTGCGCTCGCTGGCCATCGCCTCCGGCGCGGACGGCTACATCTCCAAGAGCGTCCAGGGCGCCGACCTGGCCCAGAAGCTCAACGCCATGCGTCTGAAGCCCAGGCCGGCGTCGCCGAACCGCAATCCCTCACCTGTTGAGAGCTGACCCGCCTCCGGGGTACGCCCGACCCCTCGGGCTACCCCGTCCTCTGGGACGAGTGGAATCTCAAGAATCGATAACCCGCAAGCCCGGTATGACTTGAAGTTCACAAAAAGGCCTGTAAGGTAGTCGCTTCTAGAGTTTTACGCGCTCACTGTTCTCCCCGGACTGGGGCGCGCACCACCCACCACGAATGCCTGCGTCCCCCCGGAGGCACCTTGCACACGTCGACTGATTACAGCCATGCGGAAAAGCTGAAGCAGGAACTGACTCAGCCCCTGTTCAACCCGATGCTGAAGAAGTGGGTCGGCAAGGGCGAGCTGGACTACGAGCGGTACCTGCACACCGGCACGCTGCTGGCGCTTCAGTCGCCCGAGGACGAGCGCGTCTCGCACGACGAGCTGATGTTCCAGATCGTCCACCAGTCGCAGGAGCTGTACCTGAAGCTGGCGTCCCGCGAGATGGTGGAGGTGGTGGCGGAGATGGACCGCGACGCGCTGTGGGCCGTGGTGGCGCGGCTGGCGCGGGTGCAGAAGATCCTCCAGTGCATCAGCGCGGAGATGGCCATCCTGGAGACGATGACCCCGTCTGACTACCAGGTCATCCGCCGCAGCCTGGGCAACGGCAGCGGCCAGGAGTCGCCGGGCTACAACACGCTCCGGCACGCGGCGGACGGGCTGGAGTCCGCGATGGAGCGCATGCTGGAGCGCCGGGGCGTCACGCTGCTGGAGGTCTATTCGGCTGGGGGGCCGGCGGACCTGAGGCACGTGTGCGAGCAGCTGGTGACGGTGGACGAGGGCTTCCAGGGGTGGCTGTACGCGCACTTCCAGCTGGTGCGCCGGACGATTGGCGTGGACCGCTCCGTGAAGGCGCTGGACGGCCTGCCTTCGCAGGTGCTGGCGGCCCGGATGAACCTGCCGCTGTTCCGCGCGCTGTGGGACGTGCGCGTGGAGCTGACGGCGGGCTGGAAGCGCGAGGGGGGCTACGCGCCGGGCGCGCACCGTCCGAGCACGGACGCGCATGAGCCCCGCGTCGGCGGCGGCTGCCCGATGCACGCGATGCACTCCTCCCACGCGGCGCACGTGCCGCACCCGCACCCGGCGCCGCATGCGCACGCGTCGGCGTTCGCGCACGCCCAGGAGCTGCGGAGCCAGTCGTGACGGTGGCGGTGCTCCCGGGAGCGCTGCGCGCGGAGTACCCGCTGCTCCAGAGCTGCACGTACCTCAACAGCAACTCCACCGGGGCGCTGCCCCGGGCGGCGGAGCAGGTGCTGGCGGACTACTGGCGCACGATGCGCGCGTGGCGCGATGACACCTGGGACGCGTGGCTGTCCCAGATGCAGGCGTACGCGGACGGCGTGGCGGGCCTCATCGGCGCGCCCGCGGGCTGCGTGGCGCTGGACACGAACCTGAGCGCGCACCTGTCGCGGCTGGGCACGTGCCTGGACTTCTCCGGAGAGCGCCGCCGCGTCGTGGTCACCGACCTGGAGTTCCCCACGGTGCCCTTCATCTGGAAGGGCTTCGCGCGCTACGGGGCGGAGCTGGTGGTGGTGCCTTCGAAGGACGGCCGCGTGGACGAGGCCGCGCTGGAGGCGGCCATCGACGCGCGCACGCGGCTGGTCTGCGTGTCGCACGGGGCCTTCGCCACCGGCGCGCTGCTGGACGTCGCGCGCGTGGCGAGGGCGGCGCACGCGGCCGGGGCGCTCATCGCCACGGACGCGTACCAGACGGTGGGCGCCGTGCCGGTGGACGTGCGCGCGCTGGACGTGGACTTCCTGCTGGGCGGCGCGCACAAGTGGCTGGGCGGCTCGGAGACCGCCTTCATGTACGTGCGCCCGGAGCTGCTGCCCACGCTGCGGCCCGCGGCCACCGGGTGGCTGGCCGGCGCGTCGCCGCTGGGCTTCCAGCAGACGTCGGACTACGCGCCGGACGCGCGGCGGATGATGGGCGGCACGCCCGCGCCGCTGATGGTGCTGCTGTCGCGGCCGGGGCTGGAGCTGCTCAAGGGCGTGGGCATGGGCGCGGTGCGCGAGCACTCGCTGCAGCTTACGGACCGGCTGATGGCGCGCGCGGACGAGGCCGGGCTGCACGTGGTGACGCCGCGCGAGCCGCACCGGCGCGGCGGCGTGGTGGCGCTGCGCTTCCCCGGCGACGCCCAGGTGACGCAGCGGCTGGTGGCGCGCGGCTTCATCTGCAGCCACCGGGGCTTCCTGCGCGCGGCGCCGCACTTCTACAACACGCTGGAGGAAGTGGACGCCTTCATGGACGCGCTCCTCCACGAGCAGCGCAAGGAGGCCGCATGAGCGCGGCGCCCCTCCCCTCCCCTCGCGAGGCCCCTTCGCCCCGCGCCCTGCTGCACCTGTTGTTCAACGGCGCGCGCGCGCTGGACGTGGTGGAGTCCGCGCTGGGGCTGGGCCTGCTGGACGCGCTGGAGCCCGGCCCGGTGACGCTGGGGGAGCTGGCCACGCGGCACGGCCTGCTGCCCAAGCGGCTCTACAAGTTCCTGGACTGCCTGGAGAGCCTGGGGCTGGTGCAGCGCGAGCAGACCTCCGACGCGCTGGAGGCCGCGCGCTACCGCGGCGTGCCGGGGCTGCGCGCGGCGGCGGAGGCCGTGCTGGGCGCGCGCTCGCTGGAGCGCGACCGGGAGAAGTACGACTGGAAGGCCCTCCACGGCCGGCTGCCGGAGGTGCTGCGCGGAGAGCACGCGATGTCCGCCGCGTCCTTCGACTGGCCTCCGCGCACGCCCGAGCAGGTGGAGGGCTTCGAGGCCAGCATGGCCGCGGGCCTGGGCCCCATCCTGGAGACGTTCCGCGCGCACGCGGGCACGCTGTGGCCTTCCGGGGCCCGGCTGCTGGACGTGGGCGGCGGGGACGGGACGCTCGCCGAGCACCTGCTGCGCCAGCACCCGGCGCTGGCCGTGGACGTCTACAACCTGCCCGCCACGGAGCCGCTGGTCGCGCGCACTCGCGAGCGCGCCGGCCTGCCCGCCCAGCGGCTGGGCTTCGTGGGCGGCGACTTCCTGCGCGAACCGCTGCCCCGGGACTACGACGCGCTGTCGTTCGTGCGCGTGCTGCACGACTGGCCCGCGGAGGTGGCGCGGACGCTGATGCAGGCCGCCTTCGCCGCGCTGCCCTCCGGCGGCCGCGTGCTCATCTGCGAGGAGTTCCGCACCCCGGAGCGGCTGGCGGCGCAGTTCTTCTGGTCGTACTTCCTCATCGGCGTGGACACGTGCGTGAGCCGGCTGCGCGAGGTGGAGTTCTACCTGGAGGGGCTCACCGCCGCGGGCTTCGCGAACGCGCACGTGCTGCCCGGCCCCTTCGAGCTGGTGGTGGCCACGAAGCCCTGAAGCGCCGCGCGCCGGACACAACCCCCACCCTCCGGGGAGGGGGTGCCCCCCCGGGACGTCCTGCGCGCCGACCGGCGCCGTGTCGTACGCTGGACAGGCCGCAGCTTCCGCCAGGTCTCGGCGGCAGGGGCGGTGCTCAACTTGTCCCCAGCCACACGCGGTACCCAGCCACACGCAGACGGGAGGAGCCTGTATGCCAGGTCCCCGGTCACGAACGGGGTTGAAGGCGGTTGCAGGGCAGGACCACGGGTTGGAGGAGGCGCGGGAAGCCCCCGCGCAGCGTGGAGGAAGGCCGGCGGCGCGCACGCATCTGGAGCGTGAGGTGCAGGTTCCGGTCGATGACTCCGTCCTCGTCAGGGGGCGGTGGGCGGTGCCCGCGGGGGCCCGGGGCGTGGTGGTGCTGGCGCGCGGCAGCGACAGCAGCCTCCAGAGTCCCCGGCTCGCGCAGACCTCGCGCCTGTTCCAGGCGATGGGGCTGGGCACCCTGCTGATGGACCTGCTCACCCGCGAGGAGATGGAGGAGCGCCGCACGCGGCAGCTGCGCTTCAACGTGGGCCTGCTCGGCATGCGCATGGCGGGCGCGGCGCGGTGGCTGCAACGCGAGGCCCCCACCGCGGGCCTGCGCGTCGGCTACTTCGGCGCGCACACCGGCGCGGGCGCGGCGCTGTCGGCCGCGGCCTTCCGGCCTGATCAGGTGGAGGCCGTCGTCTCGCGCGGCGGACGTCCGGACCTGGCCGGCGCGGTGCTGCCCCGGGTGCGGGCCCCCACGCTGCTGCTGGTGGGCGGCGCGGACGCGCTGGGCCTGGACATCAACCGCCGGGCCTACGAAGCGCTCCGCGCAAAGAAGCGCATGGACATCATCCCGGGCGCGACCCACCACTTCCAGGAGGACCTGGAGCTGGAGCAGGTGGCGGAGCTCGCGGGCGAGTGGTTCCTCCAACACCTGGGCGCACCCCGGGACGGCGCGGAGCAAGGCCCCGCGCCGTGAGCCAGCGCCGCGCCCCGCCCTACGCCATCACGGGGCGGGGAACGCCCAGCTCGCACGCCATCACCGCGAGCTGGGCGCGGTTCTCCGGCCCCAGCTTGCGGTAGATGCTCGTCAGGTGGGCCTTCACGGTGCGCTCGGTGATGCCCAGGTGCGCGGCGATCTTCAGGTTGTCCGCGCCGGCCGCCACGTAGCCCAGCACCTCGCGCTCGCGGAAGGTGAGCTGGGTGAGGACCGAAGGCGGCATGTCCCCGCCGTCCAGGTGCAGGGCCTGCGCGTGGAGCAGGTCCACGGGCAGCAGCCGCTCGCCCCGGGCCACGCGGCCCACGGCTCGCACCACGTCGTCACACCCCACCGTGAGCTTGCACAGGTAGCCCGCGGCCCCCACCTGGAAGCAGCGCTCCACCACGTCCGGCTCCTGATGGCCCGACAACACCAGCGCGCGCACCTGCGGATGGAAGTCGTGCAGGTACTTCAGCGCGCTCATCCCATCCTCCGCGCCAGCGCGGCCCACGTGCTCCAGCCGCAGGTCCACCACGGCGACGTCGGCCGCGGCGGCGCGCATGTTGGACAGAAACGCGCCCGTCTCCGCGCAGCGGGCCACCACCTTCATCCCCGCGCCTTCGAGCAGAGCCACCAGGCTCTCCCGGAACAACTGCTGATCCTCCAACAGCGCCACACGGATCTCCCGCCCCACTGCATTCAGCTCCATGGCTGGCACCCTTCTCTTCCCATCGAATCGAACTCCCCCCTGGGAAGGGACCCGCGGAGCCTATGTCACTCCCCCGCACCGAATGGAACCGGGCCTCCGGTGGAGCACACCGGAGGATGTTCACCGAACGTTTCAACGCACGACGCTTCGGACAGATGGCGTGTCCGCGACTCTTCCATCTGTAGGAGAATGCAGGTCTTGCCCGGCTATATCCGCTGGGCTACTTCCCCTCCGCATGGCGACCCAGCCCCCCGAGACCGAGCGCTCGAAGCCATCCCAGAGAAGAGGAGGCAGGTCCGTCACGACGAGCGCGCCATGCGGGCCACGGACGGCCACGCGCCGGGCTCCCGCATCCGCTCCGAGGACACGCCTCGCGCCTCCGCGCTCCAGGAAGAGCACCGCCGTCTCCAGGCCCGTCTGAAGGCATGAGCCCGCGCGCCGCCACCCATCCGCCTCCCCCCAACAGCGCTGGAGTTCCCGACGCGCCGGAGCTGCCGCGCAAGCACCGTGAGCCGCTGGCCAGTCACTCCGCCCTGGTGCGCAAGCTGGGGGCAGGCACCGGGAGGCAGGCCATCATCTTCGAGCTCGCGCGCTGGGCGCTGGAGCTGAACGACACCGCGCTCGCGGTGCTGACCCCGACCACCGTCGTGCTGGCCAACCCCCGCTGGCACGCGCTGGGACGCGTTCGCGGGCCGTGGCGGCGCGAGGGCGAAGCCGGGCGGTGGATGGCCCTGCGCGACGTGGGCCAGGAGGAGGCGGCGGCGGTGCGAGCCCAAGCGGCGGAGGGGCCGCGCGTCACGCGCTACCGCCAGGAGGGCGACGTCCGGCCCCGGCTGCTGGAGGTGCGCGCCGAGCGCGTCGCCGGCACCGCGCGGGGACAGGTGCTGCTCCAGGTGCGCGACATCACCGCCCAGGCGCGCGCCGAGGAGGAGCTGACGAGCGCGCGCGCCGCCCTGCGGGAGCGCGAGCAGCTGCGCGCCCTGGGAGAGCTGACGGCGGGCATCGCGCACGACCTGCGCAACACGCTCAACGCCATGCGGATGCGGCTGGAGATGTTCCAGGCGGAGGCGGCCCCCTCGCCATCCGGCCGGGATCACCTGGAGGCGATGGAGCGCATCGTGTCCGACGCGAGCGCCCGCGTGGACCGCCTGCGGGACTTCTCCCGCGGCAAGACGGGCGCCGTCCTGGAGCGCATCCAGTTGGCGGACGTGGTCCGCGACGCGGTGGACCTCGCCCGGAGCGGCCTGGAGCACCGGCCCCGGAAGGGGGGCAAGGCGCTGCGCCTGGACGTGGAGACGCAGGAGCGGCTTCCGGAGGTCTCCGGTTCGGCGATGGAGCTGCGGTACGTCATCATCAACCTGCTCATCAACGCGCGCGAAGCGATGCCCCGGGGCGGCCTGTTGCGCGTGCGCGCCTTCAAGGCGGGGAGGTCGGTGCGCATCACCGTGGAGGACGAGGGCCTGGGCATCCCGGAGGAGTCCCTGCCCCACCTCTTCACGTCCTTCTTCACCACCAAGGGAGACAAGGGCACGGGCCTGGGCCTGGCCATGGCCCACGGCGTGGTGACGCGCGCGGGCGGCCGGCTCACCGCGGCCAACCGTCCCGAGGGGGGCGCGGTGATGACCCTCAGCTTCCCCGCGCTGAAGTCGCCCGGGCGCCTCAAGGCCTCCTAGCTCCCCACGTCCCCATCCGCGCAGGGTCGCTGCCTCCCCGCCGCGTCAGGGCCTCGTTCTCCACGCAGCCGCGTCCGGGTTCCTGGAGCAGGGGCATGGCTGTCCTGGCGTGCCCACCCGCGGGGATGGGTGAGGGTGAGATATCGGTCGGAAGAATCCAGAAAATTCCAGGGAGGCTGGCCAGTGGGGAGAGCCCTGGGCGATACTCCGGGCGTGCTCGGGTCGCAGGTTCCTGGGGCGGCGTGTCCGAGACACCCCATTTCGCCGGTTCGGTTCCAGGGGGAGCCACCCATGTCGGAGATGAAGATTCGCGTCCTCATCGTGGACGATGATGCGGACCAGCTCGCGCTGGCGGAGCGGACGCTGTCCTCCTACAACTTCGAGGTGCGCACGCACCGCTCGTCGCTGGGGGTCTCCAACCTGGTGCGGACCACGGCGCCGGACCTGGTGTTGCTGGACGTGAACATCCCGGCGCTCAGCGGCGACAAGGTGCTGACGCTGGCCCGGCAGCAGGCCCCGGAGCACACGCGCTTCGTCCTCTACTCCGCCTCCGACGAGTCGAAGCTGCGCGCGCTGGCGCTGGCCGCGGGCGCGGACGGCTACCTGTCCAAGAGCACGCAGGGCGCGGACCTGGCGCGCAAGCTGGAGCGGCTGCACAAGCGCCCGCGCGTCGCCGCCGGGACGTAAGCGCGCGCAAAAGGCTCAGTCGCCCGCGAGCGCGCCGACGTCCAGGAACACCTGCCGGAAGTCGCCGCTCGCGCCCACCAGGCGCAGGTTCTGGGACAGGCCTCCGGTGGCGCGGAAGAACATCATCGCTTCCGGGGGCGGCTTGATGCGCAGGAAGCGCGCGGCGTTTCGCGTGAAGTGATTGCGCAGGTCGCGGTTGATGTCGCTGGTGCCGTAGTCGAACGGGGACGCGCGCATGGGCCGCCCGGCGATGTGCAGCACCTCGCGCAGCAGCTCCTCCGCCTCCGCCTCCGGCAGCTCCATGGAGAAGCCGACCTCGCGGCACAGCCCCAGCACGTCCAGCATCTCCAGGCGCAGCGCCTGCTGGAACATGCGGCGGTTGGAGGTGACGAAGCCCGGGCTGAAGCGCTTGATGGAGCCGAAGTCCAGCAGGCCCATGCGCCCGTCCGGCATCACCATGAAGTTGCCCGGGTGGGGGTCCGCGTGGATTTCGCCCGCGACCAGGAAGGGGCCGTAGGTGGCGCGGATGAGCTGGCTCGCGACGCGGAAGCGCGCGGCGTTGTCCGGTGACGTCGTCACCCAGTCCTTGAGCGTCTGGCCCTCCAGCAGCTCCAGCGTGAGGACGCGGCGCGCGCTCCGGTCCTCGATGACCTGGGGCACGTACAGGTCCGGCAGCGTCGCCACGCTCTTCGCGAAGCCGGCGGCGAGCTTCGCCTCGCGGCGGTAGTCCAGCTCCAGCATGAGCTCGTCGCGGAACTCCCGGAAGTACGCGGTGCCGTCCATCATCCGCGACGTCTTGGACACCGTCTTCACGAGGAGGCCCAGGTTGTCCATGTCATGGCCCATGGACGCGTCGATGCCGGGGTACTGCACCTTCACCGCCACGTGACGGCCGTCATGCAGCACCGCGCGGTGCACCTGGCCGAGCGACGCGGCGGCCAGCGCGTCCGGGGAGAACTCGCGGAACAGCTCCTCCGGCGGCGCGCCCAGCTCCTCCTTCACCACGCGCGACACCTGCGCGTAGGACATGGCCGGCGCCTGGTTCTGGAGCCGGGCCAGCATCTGCCGCACCTCCGGCGTGAGCAGGTCCGGGTCCATGGAGAGCGCCTGGCCCAGCTTCATGGCCGCGCCCTTCATCTCCCCCAGGGTGGCCACCAGCTTCTCCGCGGCCCCCAGGGTGAGCAGGTCCGAGGGGTCTCCCCCGGAGAGGCGCCGGGCCCCCGTCTTGAGCACCTCCGACCCCACCTGCATGGAGAGGCCCGCCAGCTTGCGCAGGCGGTTGAAGCGCCCCTGGGGCGGCAGCTTGTCGTCGGGTTCGGAAGCCATGGGAGAGCAGAGAGTTAACGGGCACTCCTCTCCCATACGCAAGACGACCCGGGGACGGATGTGTGTCCGGTCCCTCTACCGGGTGACGGTCGAGCCCCGCACCCGGGCCCGGAGGAAGCGCCAGCGCTTGAGCCCCTCCAGGTCCAGCGGGTCCGCGCGGACCGCCAGCTCATACGCGGCGAGCGCCTCTTCCAGCCGGCCCACGGACGCCAGCGCGTCCCCGGACAGCCGGTGCACGGCGGCGCGGCCCTCGCGGCCGGTGTTGCCCGCGAGGAAGCGGCGGCGGCACTGCTCCAGCATGGTGGCGGTGAGGCCCGCGGCGAGGCAGCGCTCGATGCCCTCCACGTTGCCCAGCGTGGCGTCGTACTCCACGCGCCGCTCCACATGCCCCAGCGTGTGGAGCGCGCCGGCCACGCGCTCCAGCGCCCGGTCCACCTGGTTGCGCTGGGCGTCCGACAGCTGCCGGGCCTTGAGCAGCTCCAGGGCGCCGCGCGAGCGCTGGGCGGCGGTGCGCACGGCCTCCAGGGTGGCGTCCCGAGGCAGCTCCAGGACGGCGTAGGGGTCCCCGGCGAGCCGCCGGCGGAAGCCCTGGAGGACGGCCTCCGCCTGCGCGTCCTCGGGCGTGGGGAAGCCGCCCGCCGCCGTGGGCTGCGAGGCCCCCGGCCGCGTGCCGGTGCGCAGCTGGGCGAGCTGGGCCTGGAAGGCGGGGCTGGAGTCGCGCAGCTGCACGCCGAAGCCCGGGGACATGTGCCACGACTGGGCCTGCTCGGCGGTGACGTGGCGGACCACCTGCGCGGCGCAGGGCAGGTCGCCCCCGGGCAGCCGCAGCACCAGCGACACGTCCGACAGGAGCGCGGGGGGCGGGGCGGTGAGCTGGAAGAAGAGGCCGGAGCGGCCCACCCACTCGCCCTTGAGCTCGACGGAGGCCAGGGCGCCGGTGCCGCGCAGGAGCGCGGTGAGCGGCGCGGCGGACGGCGCGGGCGGCGGCGCGAGGGCCGCCTCCAGGGCGGCTCGCAGCTCGATGGCGGAGGTGAAGCGGTGTTCGGGCCGCTTGGCCAGGGCGCGCAGCAGCACGCGGGACAGGGCCTCCGGCACGGCGGGGTTCAGCTCGTGCGGCGCGACCGGCTCCTTCTGCAGGTGACCCACGAGGATTTCAGCGGCGGTGCGGCCGACGAAGGGCACCTGGCCGGTGAGCAGCAGGTACGCGAGCACGCCGGCCGCGTAGATGTCGCTGCGCGCGTCCACCAGTCCATCGCCGCACTGCTCGGGGGCCATGAACTCCGGGGTGCCCAGCAGGACGCCCACCTCGGTGGTCATCTCCCCGGCGGGGCGGGACAGGAGCTTGGCGATGCCGAAGTCGAGCAGCTTCACGCGGTGCCGACCGTTGGGGCCGGGGACGAGGAAGACGTTGGCGGGCTTGAGGTCGCGGTGGACGATGCCGTGCGCGTGCGCGGCGCCCAGCGCGTCACAGACCTGGGTCATCAGGTCGACCACCAGCGCCGGGGCCATGGGGCCGCGGGCGAAGTTGGCGAGGCTGTCCCCCTCCAGGTACTCCATGACGAGGTACGGGCGCCCGTCGCGCGAGTCCAGGTCATAGAGGGTGACGACGTTCTCGTGCTGCACGAGCGTGAGCGTGCGGGCCTCGGAGAGGAAGCGCGCGATGAGCTCCGGGGCCTGGGCCAGGTGCGCGTGGAGCACCTTGATGGCCACGCGCTTCTGGATGAGGGTGTGCTCCGCGAGGAACACGGTGCCCATGCCGCCGCGGCCCAGCTCGCGCACGATGCGGAAGCGGCCGAACTCCTGGCCCACCAGCGACGGCACCACGGGCGTGGGCGACGACATGGGCGACGGCGTCACGGGCACCACCCCGGCCGGTCCCGGCGGCGGCGTGCCGGCGTAGAGCATCGTGCCGCCGGTCGCATCCAGTCCGCGCATCAGCGTGGGACACGCCTCCGCTTCGGAGTGGGGCTGACCGCAGGAGCAGATGTGAGGCGACGGGGCGAGCACGAGGGGACCGGACCTGGGAGGCGAAGCGGGGGTGGAACAGCGTCAGCGGCCGATGCGAGGGATGTGCCAGGAGCCGGGATTTTCCGGCTCACGCGGGCGGACCCGCCAACCGGTTGATCCGCTTCGTCTTCGCGACACTCGAATGCGGCGTGGGTTCCAGCTCATCCGAAGACACCCCTCGGTTTCGGGGATTTTTTACAGCCCCGGGACGGAACTGTTTTCCGTCCTGCCCATCCCAATACGTTGGGTCCGCCAGACCTTGAGCACTTCCGCCCTGATTCCCCTTCAACGTCGCTGCCGCACCGCGCAGTCCCTCAACGATGACAGCAGCCCCCGCGCGTTTCCAGTGCGTGACAACACGAACACCGAGGCTGGAAAACATCTCGTTCACTCTCGAAGAAAGCCGCGTTTGCCAGTCTCACGGTGGGCACCGGGAAGCCCTTGAGGAGTGCGAGGAGGGCGCGGATCCACGGCGTGTTGGGGGCCGGACAAAGCCCCCGGGCTGAAGTGTCCTGCGCGGATGACCGGGGTTCCGGGGCTCCAGTTGGAACGCAGCCGCGTGCGGCGGGGACGCGGGCTCTGGGGCGCGCGGCGTCCACTTCTGGCCTGGGCGGAGGCGGAGGCGTCGGGGCTGGAACAGGGGGTGCGTGATCCACCGGACAGGGAGGGAGAAGCGCGCGGACACCGCGCCCGGTTCGTGGACCCTGTGGGCGGCGACGGGGGGAACGACATGCGGGATGAACGAGGCGCGGCGGTGGGGCCCGTGGGAATGCCGGTCATGGCGGCGTTTTCGCGGCGGAGGGTGCTGCGGGTGCTGGGCACGGGGCTGGTGGCGTTGCCGTTCCTGACGCAGCTCGAGTGCGGCGATGACGACGACACGGGGACGCCGGACGCGGGGACGCACCCGACGTGGGCGACCACGGGGACGGCGGCCATCACCCAGGCGACGCGGGATTTTGATCCATTCACGGAGGCGCCGAGCGCGCCGTGCACGTTGACGTGCGCGATGACACAGGGGCCGTGTTACGCGCCGACGCGGGTGGCCCAGGACGTCACGGATGGGCTCGCGGGCGTGCCGGTGCGCTTCGCGTTCCAGCTGTTGGATGAGGACTGCCAGCCCATCACGGATGCGTCGGTGGACATCTGGCACGCGATGCCGACGGGGGTCTACTCGGGCGAGTCGGAGAACCTGGCGTTCTGCGCGGGCAGCGCGGCCAGCGAGGTCGAGCCGTTCCAGTACTTCCGGGGCGTGCAGTTCACGGACTCGCGGGGACGGGTGGACTTCTATTCGTGCTACCCGGGTTGGTACTCCAGCCGCACGGTGCACCTGCACCTGACGGTGCGGCGGGGCGTCACCCCCGACGGGGGCTACAGCGAGCAGACGGAGTTCCTGACGACGCAGCTGTTCTTCGACGACGCGCTGTCGGACGACATCTACGGCACCGTGGCGACGTATGCCCGGACGGAGACGCGGGACACGAACAACACGGACGACACGGTCATCGCCGCGTCCGCGGTGGATGCGTACCTGTTCAACGAGACGGTGATGGACGACGGGTCGCTGCTCTGCGCGAAGACGCTCATCCTGCGTGCGTCCACGTCCGAGGCGCTGTGCGACGCGCCCGGCGGTTCGGGTTCGACGGACGGCGGCGAGGGCGGGCCGGGGCCAGGAGGCAGCCCGCCGCCCGACGATGGGGGCTTCATCCCGCCACCGGGCGATGGGGGTGCGCCACCGGCGCCCTGAGCGGCAGGCGGCTCGAGGACAGGAGAGCAGCCGGCCGGGTGAACGGTGCCGGGGCTGGGCCCGCGGTTGGCGGACGGCGCCGGGGGATGCCCACCCTTCTCGGGATGCGGCTGTGGAACGCGGTCATGCGGGGACCTTCACCGTCACGGGCTGGGATGGCGCCGGGTGGTGTCGGGCGTGCCCGCCGCTGGGAAGGCCCCTCACTCAAGGAGACGTCATGGCCACGCAGGCTCCGCGCGAGTTGGACGACGGGAACTCGATTCCTCCCCTGGGCTTCGGCACCTGGCCGCTGAAGGGCGACGAGGCGGCCCGGGTGGTGGAGATGGCGCTGAGGGCGGGATACCGGCTCATCGACACGGCGGCGCGGTACGACAACGAGGAGGCGGTGGGACAGGGGCTGCGGGCGTCTGGCATTGCCCGCTCGGAGGTCTTCGTCACGACGAAGCTGCGCGGGGCGGACCACGGCTACGACGCGACCCTGCGGGCCTTTGATGCGAGCGCGCGAAGGCTGGGGTTGGAGTCGGTGGACCTGTACCTCATCCACTGGCCGCTGCCGGGGCGGGACCTCTACGTGGATTCGTGGCGAGCGTTCGTGCGGCTGAGGGAGGAGGGCCGGGTGCGCTCGGTCGGGGTGTCCAACTTCGAGCCGGAGCACATCCAGCGGCTGGTGATGGAGACGGGCGTGATGCCGGTGGTGAATCAGGTGGAGCTGCACCCGGACTTCGCGCAGCAGGCGCTCCGCGAGGACGCCGCCGCGCGGGGAATCCTGGTGGAGGCGTGGAGCCCGCTGGGACAGGGTGGGGACCTGCTGAAGCGCGAGGTCATCACCCGGCTGGCGAAGAAGCACGGCCGGAGTCCGGCGCAGATCATCCTCCGGTGGCACGTGGAGCTGGGAGACGTGCCCATCCCCAAGTCGCAGAACCCCCAGCGCATGCGCGAGAACCTGGAGGTCTTCGACTTCCGGCTGGACGCGGACGACCTGGCCGCGCTCGCGACGCTGGACCAAGGCCACCGGTTGGGCGGCGACCCGAAGGTGTACGTCGAGTTGTAGGGACGGTCCCAGGCTGGGATTGGGTGGGGGCCCGGCGGAAGGAGTCGTGTCATGCGTTCACGGTTTGGAGCGGGTCCGTTCCTGGTGGGCTGCGGACTGGCGGTCGTGCTGGGCGGGGGTGGAGCGGCGCGGGCACGAGAGCCGGCTCCGGAGTTCAGCTACTGGCACAACTGGACGGACGACCACGGGGTCAGCCACATGACCCGGTGTCCCGTGCGGAGCTTTGATTTGAAGAGCATGTCGCCGCCCGCGGCTCCGCAATGGCAGGCGCGCCAGCCTCCCGGGCAGGCGCAGGTCCTCTTCACGGTCCAGCCTGACGGATGGAAGGGTTCGTGGCACGAGGACCCGAAGGTCCAGTGGATCATCCCGCTCTCCGGGACGTGGTTCGTCGAAGCGATGGACGGCACGCGCGTGGAGTTGGGTCCGGGGGACGTGTCCCTGGGCGAGGACTTGAACACGCGGCCGGACGCGCAGGGGCACAAGGGGCACCTCTCCGGCAACGTCGGTCCCGGGCCGGTGACCTTGATGGTCGTACAGTTGGAGGAGCAGGCCACGGTCAATCAACCGTGCCGGTTCAAGTGAGGGAGGCGCGGATGGCGCTCAGGTCCAGATGGATGGCATCCGGAGAAGAAAGAGCGCGTGCGGAAGGCGTTGGAGCGGCAAAGGAAGACGTGAGCGACCGTCTGTGATGGGTTGGCTGCACTGCGAAGAGATGGGAGGTCGCCGGTTCCAGGGTGCGGCATCTGCTACCCTCACCGGATGCTTCGTCGCGCCCTTGCCCCTATCGTGCTCTGCGCCACGGCTCTCTGGCCGCTGTGGGCGTTCGCTTGCATCAACTCGATGGACCGCATCGCCAGGGACGTCACCGTTCCCCTGTGGGCCGATCTGATCCCCTGGACCATTGGCTCGGTGGTCCTGAACCGCGTCGTCCTCGTCAACGTCCGGGGGCCGGCTGCAATGGACCGACCGAAGCCGTCCTGGTTCCGACAGGCCTTCTTCCTGCTTGTCGGTGCCGTGATCTTCTTGGTGCTGACCACGATCTCGGCGGGCGGGCCGCTCGTCGACCTCACCTCGGCGGACTTCGACAGGTGCACGGGGAGCGGTCCCCTGATTCTGGCGCTGGTGCTCAGTCCCGCGGTGCTGCTCATCCTGCAGGCCGCGTTCTTCCAGGGTACGGGCAAACAGCTGCTCGGTGACAAGCGTGGGGTCGCCCTCGCGAGCCTGGCCCTCTCATCCGTCCTGCTGGTGATGGGGCTGAGGATGACCCGTGACGCGTTCATCATCCCGCAGCTCTGTCCGCTCGCTACGGCCGGGAGGCCCCCGGGGCCCTACGACTGATTCAGGACGTGTGAAGGTCCTGCAACTGGTCGGGTGCACGTAGGACGATGCGAGGCTTGCGCTCGCACATTCCACGGAGAGCGTGCGCGGCAACATCACGGCA
This sequence comes from Corallococcus silvisoli, assembly GCF_009909145.1. Taxonomy (NCBI): domain Bacteria; kingdom Pseudomonadati; phylum Myxococcota; class Myxococcia; order Myxococcales; family Myxococcaceae; genus Corallococcus; species Corallococcus silvisoli. The sequence continues at coordinate 470,704 of NZ_JAAAPJ010000007.1, read as the reverse complement.
AGCGACTCCTGAGTTGAAACCAGTCATTCAACTCGGGATGCTTTTGCACCAGTCCTGTCTCAGAGATGAGGACAAGGGTATTGAGCGCGCTCTTGATGTAGCGCAGCCTGAGGAGCAGAGCTGTTGGAATCAGGCTCCAGTCCTGAAGGGACACGATCCTGGCTGCCTCCTCAATGGGGATGGAGGCAAGTTCCTGGAACCAGTCAAAGATGACTTCCGGCTCCAAGACAGCATCCCCTTCCTGCGCGCCAAGCTCCCTGATCATCCAGGCCCGCAGACTCATCGCTGAGAGCATGATGGAGTGGGTATCGCCGCCAGCCGAACGCCCTGCGAGCACTCCATAGACAAGGAGTGCGATATGCGCCCATGGAACGCTCCGCTCCTCTCTGGCTCGGGCTGCGGCGGTGAAGGCGAATCCATCCCAATTGAAGTTCTCGCCGCCCACTGGCTCGCCGATAGAAAGCCCGTCGAGCCAGGCTCGCACCTGCGGGAGCGGCCACTTCAGGACGGTTTGCAGAAGAGGAGTCTTCGTTTCCATAGTTACCGTCACGGAGCGAACGTGATTCCAAATCTGGCAAATGCCCGCCGACCGAGCTCCAGGACACTCTCGCTCGCGGCCTGGGAAGCCCCGTTCAGATAATGGCCGCTGCGAGACGTCAACTGGATTCCGAAGCGAGTGGTGCCGTGAATCGAGAGTTCTGCTTCACCGACAGCCCACACGGGGCGACCTCCGCTCGCGACCGCATGAGAAAGCTCAACCCCCTGCCATGTATGTGGAATGACTCTCAGCTGGCCGTCCGCGGTGATGACCCATTTGATTCGTTCCGCGCTCGCATACCGCAGGGACTCAGGTGAATCCACGCTGACCGGCTAGATTCAAAATCGTCGAGAGTTTCAACCCTTGCTGCGCCCCATTGAGCAGAGCGACCTTGCCTATGGCTGCGACACGCAAAGACCGAACGCCGTTTCAATCCACGCCACGCCCGGAGAGCGGAACGACCTGCTCCGCGTTCGTAAACGAGACGCCGTACTTGAGTTTCAACCCACGCTCCGCTCCGGAGAGCGGAGCGACACGCGTCCGAGGAGGGCACGCCGAAGAGGGGCCAGTTTCAACCCACGCTCCGCCCCAGGGAACGGAGCGACTGTACCGCACTCGACGCTGCTATCTCCGCGCGGCACGTCGTTTCAACCCACGCTCCGCCCGGAGAGCGGAGCGACCGGAGCCCGGGTGCTGCGCGAGCACGACATACCGGCGGTTTCAACCCACGCTCCGCCCCGGAGAGCGGAGCGACCCTGCCGCGGGGCCGCGCCAGCCGAAGTCCACCCAGTTTCAACCCACGCTCCGCCCCGGAGAGCGGAGCGACACGAGAGCGCGGTCGCCGATCCACCAGTAAGACAGGTTTCAACCCACGCTCCGCCCCGGAGAGCGGAGCGACGGCAGCAAGCGCGTCACGCGGAGCGTCCGGCTTCTCGTTTCAACCCACGCTCCGCCCCGGAGAGCGGAGCGACAGTAACCCGGCGCGTCGAGGATCGCCTCGTCCGCGAGTTTCAACCCACGCTCCGCCCCGGAGAGCGGAGCGACGAGGTGGAGGGGGAAAACTCCTGGCGGCTGCTGGTGTTTCAACCCACGCTCCGCCCCGGAGAGCGGAGCGACATGCACGCAGTCTATGACGACAGTGGCGAGCATGAGTTTCAACCCACGCTCCGCCCCGGAGAGCGGAGCGACGTGGTGATGCTCATCTTCGCGTTCATCGTGGCCTGGTTTCAACCCACGCTCCGCCCCGGAGAGCGGAGCGACACGATGCCGCAGGGGCCGGGGTGCGCCATGTACGCATCTTGTTTCAACCCACGCTCCGCCCCGGAGAGCGGAGCGACCGACAGCGCCTTGCCGAGGTGCGGTGTCAACTCGGGTTTCAACCCACGCTCCGCCCCGGAGAGCGGAGCGACGAATCCAACGGCGATCACCTGGACGATCACCGGAGGTTTCAACCCACGCTCCGCCCCGGAGAGCGGAGCGACGGCAAGACGCTGAAGATCACCTACAAGTGTCAGGTGTTTCAACCCACGCTCCGCCCCGGAGAGCGGAGCGACGGAGCATCGCGACCAGGTCCGTCCGCAGCTGTGTTTCAACCCACGCTCCGTCCCGGAGAGCGGAGCGACTCTGGACGATGTAGTAGCCAAGCCGGGCGATGCGGTTTCAACCCACGCTCCGCCCCGGAGAGCGGAGCGACGAGAGTCGCCATAGATAGGCATTGACGACTTGATGTTTCAACCCACGCTCCGCCCCGGAGAGCGGAGCGACGTGAGCAGCGACCTGTCGCTGGCCTTGCAGAGCTGGTTTCAACCCACGCTCCGCCCCGGAGAGCGGAGCGACAAGCCTTGCCTTCGCGCCCTTCGTCTCGGTGCCGAAGTTTCAACCCACGCTCCGCCCCGGAGAGCGGAGCGACGGCGCCCGCCCGGGTTCCTGCTCACGCCCTTGGGGTTTCAACCCACGCTCCGCCCCGGAGAGCGGAGCGACAAAATCCAGCAGGCCATCGCGAAAATCGAAGCTGTTTCAACCCACGCTCCGCCCCGGAGAGCGGAGCGACAGTGCGCGCGCCCCTCGGCGCGCGCGAGATCACGGTTTCAACCCACGCTCCGCCCCGGAGAGCGGAGCGACCACCAGCTGGCGTGAGTGTCCCACCGTTACCGCGTTTCAACCCACGCTCCGCCCCGGAGAGCGGAGCGACTACGGGCCGTCCTCTTTCTCCAGGTGAGCCATGTTTCAACCCACGCTCCGCCCCGGAGAGCGGAGCGACCCCGCCGTGCCCGAACGCCCTCGGGTCTCAGCGGAGTTTCAACCCACGCTCCGCCCCGGAGAGCGGAGCGACTGATGAGGGCGCGGGGATTCAAGGGTTACTAGTTTCAACCCACGCTCCGCCCCGGAGAGCGGAGCGACACGCATCGGTGGAGTGGCGGGGACAAGATGAACCCCCAGTTTCAACCCACGCTCCGCCCCGGAGAGCGGAGCGACCATGAGCCGTGCGCTCTGCGGCCCCGGGAGGGGGTTTCAACCCACGCTCCGCCCCGGAGAGCAGAGCGACTCATCGAGCAGGGCCTGGGTGTTGATGGCGCCATGTTTCAACCCACGCTCCGCCCCGGAGAGCGGAGCGACGTGCTGGAAGCCATCGCGGCCCTGCGCGAAGCGATGTTTCAACCCACGCTCCGCCCCGGAGAGCGGAGCGACCATATGGAGCGCGCTCGAACCCCGGGACGTTCACGCCGTTTCAACCCACGCTCCGCCCCGGAGAGCGGAGCGACAAAATAACAGTCAGAAAGTTGACGGGCAGGCATAAGTTTCAACCCACGCTCCGCCCCGGAGGGCGGAGCGACGGACGACGTGTTGCCTAGAGACGTGGCGTGGCGAATTGTTTCAACCCACGCTCCGCCCCGGAGAGCGGAGCGACGCCGTGGCCCGGCTCGGCGATGTGGGGCGTGGGCGCCGAGTTTCAACCCACGCTCCGCCCCGGAGAGCGGAGCGACGCAGTGCTGATCAGGGGCGCCTCCTCTCCCTCTGGTTTCAACCCACGCTCCGCCCCGGAGAGCGGAGCGACCTCCAGTTTCGCGACCAAGTTCGGCCAGTGCTGCACCATGTTTCAACCCACGCTCCGCCCCGGAGAGCGGAGCGACCTACGGCGTTGCGCAGCTGAGCGTGACGGTGAGGTTTCAACCCACGCTCCGCCCCGGAGAGCGGAGCGACCCATGGCGACCCCAAAACAAGCCCCGCTGGTGCCTAGTTTCAACCCACGCTCCGCCCCGGAGGGCGGAGCGACGGAGCGTAGCTCGCTCCTGCGCGACATCCAGGAGCAGTTTCAACCCACGCTCCGCCCCGGAGAGCGGAGCGACGTCATCCGGCAGACGGCAGTGGTGCCCTCTCACGTTTCAACCCACGCTCCGCCCCGGAGAGCGGAGCGACCGGCGCATTTCCAGGTACGCGGGTTCCTGCCCCAAGATGTTTCAACCCACGCTCCGCCCCGGAGAGCGGAGCGACAAGAAGCCCGGCTGGATGGCCACGGTCCTCTTGGGCCCCAAGATGTTTCAACCCACGCTCCGCCCCGGAGAGCGGAGCGACTCCGGAAGCGATTCCTCAAGAACTTCCCGGCCCTGAAGTTTCAACCCACGCTCCGCCCCGGAGAGCGGAGCGACATTTGTCTAATTCAGCCTTTCCCATAGTCTTGTCTTGTTTCAACCCACGCTCCGCCCCGGAGAGCGGAGCGACTGATAAGGCGTATCGTCCGGCTCCGCGTCCCGCTCGGTTTCAACCCACGCTCCGCCCCGGAGAGCGGAGCGACAAGAAAATCGCCGCAGCAAGCGCAGGCGGAAGGAGTTTCAACCCACGCTCCGCCCCGGAGAGCGGAGCGACCCATAAAGGCATCTGAGGGGACGAACCTGCTTGTGGTTTCAACCCACGCTCCGCCCCGGAGAGCGGAGCGACCCTCCTGCTCAAGGCCCACAGGGTAGGTCTTACGTTTCAACCCACGCTCCGCCCCGGAGAGCGGAGCGACTTGTTTCAGGTGCAGACCGCGACTGGAGGCGGGGAGTTTCAACCCACGCTCCGCCCCGGAGAGCGGAGCGACTGGAGGCCACGGCGCCCAGCGAACAACCTGCGAAGGCGTTTCAACCCACGCTCCGCCCCGGAGAGCGGAGCGACGTGACACGTTGCCGAAGCTCGACCCTGTGACGCTGTTTCAACCCACGCTCCGCCCCGGAGAGCGGAGCGACACCGCCGCGCTCGCCAGCGCCGCGCCCTGGTCGAGGTTTCAACCCACGCTCCGCCCCGGAGAGCGGAGCGACCCTACTGGCTCTAACGTATGAAGTTTCCAAAGAAAATTCGAAGCTTTCCGCGAACCCCTCCATCGGCACCATTCCACCTCCCTCGCGAAGCCATCCCCTCCCAACAACCCCCTGTTCTTCCCCGGAGTTTCCCGAGCGCGAACCTCAGGGCAGCCCTCCACTGGGAAGGGTTCGCGCGGCCCCTCAAACGATGAGGGTGCCTGTGGGATCCATCGGGGGTCGAACCCCGTGGTGCTCACATCGGGTCTCTTCATCCGCGTGTAGAAAATAGAAACGCAGGCTGTCCTTCGCCAGGTCCGCCTCATCCAACAACCGCTGGCGCAAAGCCACCCACTCACGCTTCCCGACGCGGCACTCGAACAACGAATACTGCACCCGCACCCCGCGGTCCTTGCACGCCTCCGCGATCCTCCTCAACCGCCGGGCCCCCGCTGCGTCGTCGTTCGCCACGTCGTAACAGACCAGCACCAGCATCGCCTCACCTCATCCTGAAGGGCGGGTACACCTCCAGGTCCCCTCGGATGACCCTCGCCAACAACAGGGCCTGAAGGTGCGGCACCCGCCCCCACGGCACCTGTTGCCCCAGGAACTCGTGCTGGACCTGCACCTGCTTCGCCTCCTGGTACGCCACCAGGAACGTCTTCCTCGCCGCGTCGCTCATCCTCCAGCCACCCGCAGCATCCTCCACGAAGTCCCCCGCCCCCACCTGCCCCCGGTTCACCAGCGACAACACCAGACGATCCACCACCGCCGCCCGAAGCTCCTCCATCAGGTCCAATGCCAACGACAACCTGCCTGGGCGCTCCCCATGCAAATATCCCACCGCCGCATCCAACCCGACCCCCGCCGCCGCACCCGCGCAGTCCTGCGCCAACAGCGCATACCCGAAAGACAGCAACGCATTGATCCGGTCCTTCGGCGGCCGCCGGCTCCTCCCCTCGAACCGAAACGCCTCTTCCTCGCGCTTCACCAGCAAGGGGAACACCGCGAAGTACTCACGGGCCGCGTTCCCCTCCACGCCTCGCACCGCGTCCAACGTCTCCGCGCTCCCCAACGTCCGCAGGCTCGACGCCAGCCGCTCCGTGGCCTCCGCCAGACCCTGCCTCCGCGCATCCGCTGCGTCGCGCTTCGCATGCAGCAGGAACTGCCGCGTGTTGTAGACCTTGCCCGCCACCATCGCCCGCGCCAACGCCAGCGTGCGCGGCCCATCATCCGCGCACCGGAACTGCCCCCGGCGCAGCACCACGTTCCCACCTGGCATTCCTTCCACCCGCGCCAGGAACCGCCCCGTGGGGGAGAAGAACGCCACGTGGACCCCCGCCTCCGCCAGCGCCGACATCAGCTCCGGTGACACCCCCACCCGCCCAAAACACACCACCGACGCCAGATGCTGCAAGGGCACCTGAACCCGGGTCGCCTCCTCCACTCGGACCACCACCGTCTCGTGGTCCTTGCGCAGGTACGCCCCCTCCGTCGTCACGAACAGCGTGTTGAGCTGAAGACTCATGCCTCCTCCTCCACCTTCAGCATCCGGGCCAGATGCCTCACCGCACGGCCCGGATCCGACACCGACTCGGGCAGACAGCGGGGCTTCAATGAGCACGGCGCGCACCGCGCGTCGTACACCGCGCGCGGCACCCGTCGCTCCAGGATGAGCGTCGCCAGCCTCCGCGCCGCGGACTCCGTCGCTTCGCGCAGCGCCACGTCGAACACCACCCCCACCCTCCGGTGGCTCGCTCCGTAGAAGAGCGCGCCCTCCGGGACCGACACGCCGTGCATCTCCTCCAGACACAGGGCCTGCGCGCAGAGCTGCACTCGATCCGCGCGCTCCGACTTCACCCTTCCCCGCTTGTACTCCACCGGGAAGGGCCGCAGCCCTCCCGGTGCCGTCGCGTCCGGGTGGTACTCCACCGTGTCCGCCTGCCCCACCAGGCCCAGCCGTTCCGAGCGCAGCGGCAGCGCCCTCGCCACCCTCCCTGTCTCACGGCGGTCGTTGCCCACCCGGTCCACCCGCTCGTGGAAGAGCTTGCCCGCCACCGTCGCGGCGTCCTCCTCCCAGATGCGTTCGACGTGGATGAGCGCGGCCTGCCGCTCGCAATACACCAGATGCTGGAGACCGGAGATGGGTACGAAGGCGTCGGATTCACTGGGCCCGGCGCTCATCCGCCCAGCTCCATCACCTCCACGCCCGGCGGCACGCTCCCCACGCTCAGCGCGTAGTCCGTGAAGTCGCGCGGCGGCCGGGACTCGTCCTTGCGCCGCACCGTCACCGCGTCGAACAGCTTGTGCGCGGGCGCATTGCCCAGCTCGCTCGCGTGGCGGAACACCAGGAGCCGCCGCGTCGCCATCAGCCCGCGCGCCGCGCTCCGGTCATGGTCGAACATCTCCAACAGCGCCTTCCACAGCAAGCCCAGGTCCTCCTCCCCGAACCCCGTCTGCTTCGCCAGCGCCGGAGCCACGAAGCCGTGCGCGCGGTACAGGCCGTAAGGCACCGTGTTCTTGCGCCCCATCGTCCGGTTGTCGCCCTGCTGCTGATCCGCTTCCTTGCGCGTCGCCACCGCCATCCGCGTGATGGTGTGCTCCGCCGCGACGACCGGATCCACCGAGCGACCAAAGGTGAGCTGCACCGGCCCACGCACCTGCCCCGCGTTCGCCTCCTTCAGCGACATCACCGCCCCGAACGTGCGCACATCGAAATAGCGCCGGCACATCTCGTCGCGCACCTTGCGCACCACCTCTCCATCCGAGGACTTGCGCTTCTTCTCCGCCTTGCCCTTCCCCTTGGCCTCCGCCTTCTCGGCTTCGGCTTCAGCCGGGGACTCCTCGCTGTCCTCCTGCACCTTCAACCCCAGTCGGCCGTAAGCCTCCGCGTGGAGCGCGGAGAGCAACGCCCGCTCCTTCACGTAGATGTCCTGGCCGTCCGCGCATCCGTGCACAAGCTGCACGTAGTTCCGCACCTTGCGCTTGAGGCACACGTCGGTGACGAGACCATGCCCCGTCTCCAGGTCCAGACGCGGCAGGTTGCCCGCATCCGGGTCCCCGTTGGGGTTTCCATCCTTCACATCGAACAGCAGGACGAAGTCATAGCGATTCTTGATGAGCGACATGGATTCCACTCCTGATGACACACCGTTTCGTGAGAACAACCCATCCATCGTGAGCAGCGATCAGTCCTCATCCCGCCGCGTGAAGAAGTCCTGACGCTGGTGGTAGTAGCCAATGGCGAACTGGCCCTGCTCCTCCAACTTCAGGGTCGTCGACCACCCCCTGGGGGGAAGCCTGCCCATGACCTCCGCGATCAGCTTCTCCACCCACCGGGCGCTGCCCTTCGACCGCCCCAACAGCTTCGCCAGGTGATGGTTGGACAGCTGGAGCAAGCGCGGGAACACCACTCCAGGGTTCGCCATCGCCGCGCCGAAGTAGCGATCCTTGATGCTGGTGTTGACTCCCTCGAGCGCGATCCACTGGAGCCGCTCCAACACGGCGAACAACCGGCCCAACTGGTACGGCACCTCAGGACTGTCTGGATTCAACGACACGGACACCTCCATGGGTTTGATGCCATGCGGCGGTCGCCGCAACGTGGCCTTGATGAGTGCGCAACGCGTATGCAGCAGGAAGGACGCCCCGTCGTCCTTGTCTGGGACTCGCAGCCGTCGCAGGGCGGCGGCCAACAGCTCGCGGGGAAAGGGCCGGCCCCCCAGCGCCGCACCGATCAACTTCGTCCCCAGGTCCGGCGGAATCCCCCGAGCCCCTGGCGGCTCCACCGCCCTCACCGCGTCCCAGACGGACAACGGTCGCTCGCGTCTCCCCTCGAGTTTCAATTCGTCGAAGTAGCCAAGGACGTTGTGCTTGAGGTCTCGGATGGCGAGTTCGAACCAGTCGCGCACCACCACGCGTGCGGCGTTGCCCCCCAGGGTCATCGCGTAGAAGCGCGTCGCGTCGAATTTTCCGGGCTCAAGCCCTCGCAGCGGGGACTCCGCGAAATGCACCGCCTGCGCCGGCTGCGGGAAGTCGAGCACGTTCAACAACGTGTCGACCACCGGGTCCGGCTCACGCGTCCAGAACACCACCACCGCGCCTTCGCCTAGCGACACGCCCTGCCGGTAGCGCCGGTCTCCATCTCGCGACAACATGTGATTGAGCGCCGTGGCATACCCTTCCGCCGCGGCCCGGGAGACGGGGGCGTTCTCCCCTTGCGTCAGCCCCTGCGAGCAGAATGCCTCCTCGTTGAATGACACCAGCGCGGCACCCGACGACTGCGCGCCAGGCACGTTCTTGATGGAGGGATGCAAGCGCGCCACCGGACCGATCTCTCCCGTGACCAGACAGCGCATCCTGCGCGCGGCCCTATCTCCCACCCCCTCCGCGCCTCTCCGTCGTGCCCACGCCTCGCGCAACGCGGGGCGTTCGTGCACGAGCGTCCCCTCCTCATCCCCCGACCAGCGGAAGGCCAGACGCTCCTCGCCTGTCCACTCCTCACGCTGCTCCACCACCTTTGGGAGCTGCTTTTCGAGCTTCGACAAGAACGCAGCCACGGCCTGAGCACCGGGGTCGTTCGTCTCCTTCGCCACCGCGTGCACCACGGCCTGGAACGCCTCCGCGCGCTCCGGGTTCTTCTTCGCCTTCGCCGCATCGCCGCCCCACCCCAGGACGTACCGGGCGTTGTCCACGAAGAAGCCCGGCTGGATGGCCACGGTCCTCTTGGGAATGCGCGGCACCGCACGCTTCAGCCCCCGGCCTCGTTCGTCCGTCGTCGGCGTCAACGACAGGAAACGCCCGTCGCTCCCCACCACGATGAGCGCATCCACCGCCAGCAGCTCGACGTCGGGGTCCTCCAGCAGACCCTCTCGTTGCGCATAGGCATACAGCGCGTTGAGCATCATCGGCGCTCCTCCCCCGCTCCAACCTGGGCCTTGAGCACCTGCTCCAAGGTCGGCACCTTCATCCGCCCTCTCTCAAGACGCGCCTCGAAGAAGAGGGGCACCGTCTCCTCCCCGCGATAGTCGAAGTCGTAGAACATCCAGCCCAGTGACCGGTCCAACTCCGGCTCGATGGGCCGCACCTGCTCCGGTGCGGGCTCCACCGCGGCGACGAACTCCCGGCAGCCGAGATACGGCGCCTGGAAGGTCTGCCCCTTCTCCAGACGCCGCTCGAACATCTCCTCGAACTTGCGCACTGAGTCTTCCGGCCCGGCCTTCTCCGTCAGATGGAACGACGCGGACACCACGTAGTCCACGTCCCTCAGCGCCACGGTGTTCCGCTGCGCCCTCCGGTCCGAGTCGTCCGCGAAGAACGTCACCCCTTCCGACATGCGCTGCTTCACCTCATTGCGGCGGAAGCTGGTCCACGCGATGGGCGCCAGCACCGTGATCTCATGCACCTGCCAGCGGATGGCCGGCTTCCACAGCACGGCCTCCAACAGGCCGCGCGCCGCGGAGGGCGTCATCACCTCGTAGCTCACCCGCTCTACCTTCATCTCCGGCCTGCTGAAGCACGCCACCGGCCCCCGGGCCCGGAGCCGGAAGACACGGCCTGACTGCGCTTTCATGTGTCACCCCCATGCATCGCGTGTTCGCTCATCCATCCACCAGCAGCGCCGTGGGACTCCACGTCCCCACTCGCTCGGGAACCAATCCCAGCCGCTTGCTGTAGGCGGCCCCCAACCCCTCCCCCAGCACCACCACCGTCTCCGCCACCCAGCGCGCGCACCCTCGCGCGAGCCAGTCGTCGCGCTGCCGCCGGGAGACATTCACCGTGTAGCGTTGCAGCCAGCGCAGCCGGTCCCTCGAAGGCCCTTCGCGCTCCAGCTCCGCCACCCACGCGGAGGACTCTCCGTAGGGCACGACCAGCGGCGCGGACCAGCCGTCCTCGATGAGCTGGAAACGCTCCGCCGTCTCCCGGAAACGCAATCGCTCTCGCTGCTCTTGTATTCCCTTCGCATCCAGGGACTTCGACCCGTAGAGGCGCTTGAAGTAGGCCGCGAACGTCGAAGGCTCGAACAGCTCCAGCTCCGGGTTCGCCCCCAGCAGCTCACGCGTCACCCCCAGCGCCGTGGACGGCACCCCGGGCGGCGGCTCCGTGGACGACAGAAACACCCGCAGCTCCCCCAACCTGTCGAGCCGCCCCTCGCGATTGCACCGGCCCGCCGCCTGCGCCAGCGCATCCAGTCCCCCCAGCGCGCGGTAGACCACCGGGAAGTCCAGATCCACGCCCGCCTCGACGAGCTGCGTGGCCACCAGCCGCACGGACTCCCCTCGCACGCGCCGGACTCGCACCTTCTCCAGCACGTCGCTCCGATGCGCCGGACACATGAGCGCGGACAGGTGAATCGTTCGCTTGTCCCCCAGCCGCGCGTCCAATGCCTCGCACGTCCTCCGCGCATCGTCGCGACGGTGCACGATGGCCAGGACGCTCGACTCCCCGGCCAGGTCCTCCGCGAGCCGTTCCGGTGTCCAGGGCTCATCCTCCGCGGGCCAGCGCACGCGTACACGGCGAAGACGCCGAAAGGCTTCACGCGGATCCGGAAGGATCTCCCGCACCTGCTCGAAGCCCTCCGCCAACCCCGGCCGCTGTCCCAGCGCCGGCTGCGTGGCCGTGCAGATGACCACCGACGCCCCGTGGTCGGACACCAACGTGCGCAGCACATCCAGGATGGGCGCGAGCAGCCCCGGCGGCAGCGTCTGCGCCTCGTCCAGCACGATGACGCTGCCCGCGAGCCGATGCAGCTTCCGACAAGCCCCCGGCCGGTTCGCGAACAGGCTGTCGAAGAGCTGCGCCGTGGTCGTCACCACGACGGGCCGGTCCCAGTTCTCCGCCGCCACCCGGTTGCGCGCCGTCTCCCGCTCCGGGTCTCCCCCCGAGTGGTGCTCCAGCACCGCGTCCCCACCCAGCGCCTCCGCGTACACCGCCGCGTTCTGCTCGATGATGGAGGTGAACGGGATGGCCACCACCACGCGCTCCAACCCGTGCCTCGCCGCGTGCTCCAACGCGAAGGCCATCGACGCCAGCGTCTTGCCTCCCCCCGTGGGCACCGTGAGGCTGAAGACGCCCGGGCGCTCCTCCGCCTTCGCCAGACACGCCTCCAGCACCTCCGCGCGAACGCGGTTCACCTCCGACAACGGCCCCTGCGCCCGGACGCGCTCCCCCAACGCCTCCAGGTGCCGCGAAAGCCTGTCACGCAGCACCGGGATGGCAGGGGACTCCCCGCGCAGCGCCGCGCGCTCGGCATTGAAGAACGCCTCCGTGTCCAGGAAGTCCGCGTCACAGAGCGCGGAGAACAGCATCCGCGTCCAGACCTCCATCCGCCGGCGCCAGACCTTGAGCTCACGAGGTGACGACGGGCGCGTGGCCAGGAACTCCGGCAGCACGAGCGTCCCCTCCGCGCGCAGCAACGCTTCCGGCACCGGCCGCGACAGCACCTGTGCATACAGCCGCTGCCGAGGCTCCTGCTGGAGCCGGTCCGCCAGCGCCTCCGCGTTCGCCAGCCCCGCATGATGGCCAGCGATGACGAATGCCAGCGGTGTGCCCAGCTCCCCGCCCAGCACCTCCCTGGCATGCAGCGCCCCCGCCGTGGAGTGGTCCCGGGGCCCCACCGGCCCCTCCTGCTCCAGGTGGGCCTCCAGCCCGTTCTCCCGCCGGATGAGGTTCTGGAACGCGACCGTGTACTTCCCCAGGTCGTGCCATCGCCCCGCCAGCCGCGCGAAGCCTTCTGACTGGAACCTCCGCGCGAACCGCCCCGCCAGCTCCCCTACCTGCTCCAGGTGCTCCTCGAGCAGGTGCGGCCGACCCCGCGCATCCACGTGCGCCCATGCGCTCAGGTCCGCGGATGTGCGATTGGCGTCGTCGGACAGGATGCCCCCCAGGCAAAGGAGAGGCGGCAACGTGCCCTACTGCCCACGCGCTCCGACATCCCCCGGAAGAGGCATGGTCTCACCTCCCCATGTATGCCTTGTCGGCACCTGTCTGGGCGACCAACCATTAACAGACATTTACATCCTCCTCTTCTCACATAACGCGGAGCGTTACCTGCCTATGGTCTGTTCCGCGTCCAAACCCCTCAGGAGTGCGTCAAAACCCAACGCAGGGAGTCCCCCATGTCGAAGGTCTATGAAGCGCCGGGTCAGAAGGGCAGCAAGGTCGAATACAAGAGCCGCTATGGCAACTACATCGGCGGTGAGTTCGTCCCGCCCGTGAAGGGCCAGTACTTCGAGAACATCAGCCCCGTCACCGGCCGCCCCTTCTGTGAAATCCCCCGCTCCACCGCGGAGGACATCGAGAAGGCCCTGGATGCCGCGCACAAGGCCAAGGACGCGTGGGGCCGCACCGCCGCGGGCGAGCGCGCCAACATCCTGCTGAAGATCGCCGACCGCATGGAGCAGAACCTGGAGATGCTCGCCGTCTCCGAGACGTGGGACAACGGCAAGCCCGTCCGCGAGACGCTCGCCGCGGACCTCCCGCTCGCCATCGACCACTTCCGCTACTTCGCCGGCTGCATCCGCGCCCAGGAAGGCTCCCTCAGCCAGCTGGACGACAACACCGTCGCCTACCACTTCACCGAGCCGCTGGGCGTCGTCGGGCAGATCATCCCCTGGAACTTCCCGCTGCTCATGGCCGCGTGGAAGCTGGCCCCCGCGCTCGCCGCCGGCAACTGCGTCGTCCTCAAGCCCGCGGAGCAGACCCCCGTCACCATCCTCAAGTTCGCGGAGCTGGTGGGCGACCTGCTCCCCCCCGGCGTGCTCAACATCGTGAATGGCTTCGGCATCGAGGCCGGCAAGCCGCTCGCCAGCAACAAGCGCATCTCGAAGATCGCCTTCACGGGTGAGACGACCACCGGCCGCCTCATCATGCAGTACGCCTCCGAGAACATCATCCCCGTCACCCTGGAGCTGGGCGGCAAGTCCCCCAACATCTTCTTCGAGGACGTCTTCGCCAAGGACGACGACTTCGCCCAGAAGGTGCTGGAGGGCTTCGCCATGTTCGCCCTCAACCAGGGCGAGGTGTGCACCTGCCCGTCCCGCTCGCTCGTCGCCGAGCGCATCTACGACGACTTCATGCACAAGGCCGTGGAGCGCACGAAGCGCATCATCCAGGGCAACCCGCTGGATGTCTCCACGCAGATTGGCGCGCAGGCCTCCAATGATCAGCTGGAGAAGATCCTCTCCTACCTGGACATCGGCAAGAAGGAGGGCGCCAAGGTGCTGACCGGCGGCGGCCGCAAGTCCTTGTCCGGCGCGCTGTCGGAGGGCTTCTACGTGGAGCCCACCATCTTCGAAGGCCACAACAAGATGCGCGTGTTCCAGGAGGAGATCTTCGGCCCCGTCGTCGCGGTGGCGAAGTTCAAGGACGCCGCGGACGCGCTCGCGCAGGCCAATGACACCCTCTACGGCCTGGGCGCCGGCGTGTGGACGCGCGACAACAGCACCGCCTACCGCATGGGCCGCGGCATCCAGGCGGGCCGCGTCTGGGTGAACTGCTACCACCTCTACCCCGCGCACGCGGCGTTCGGCGGCTACAAGCAGTCCGGCATCGGCCGCGAGACGCACAAGATGATGCTCAATCACTACCAGCAGACGAAGAACATGCTCGTCAGCTACGACCCGAAGCCCATGGGCTTCTTCTAGGGACGACGATGACCGTGCCGCGCGTCGAGCTGACGCCGGCCGCCGAGGCCCTGCTCCACAAGATGCAGGGCCTCCACGGCCCGCTGCTCTTCCATCAGTCCGGCGGCTGCTGCGACGGCAGCGCGCCCATGTGCTTCCCGCGCGGCGACTTCCGCGTGGGCCAGGAAGACGTGTACCTGGGCCGGATCGCCGACACGCCCTTCTACATGTCCGGCCCGCAGTTCGAGTACTGGCGCCACACCCACCTCACCGTGGACGTGGTGCCCGGTCGCGGCAGCGGCTTCTCCGTCGAGGCCCCCGAAGGCGTGCGCTTCCTCATCCGCTCGCGCCTGTTCACCGACGACGAGTACCGCGCGCTGGAAGCCGAAGGGCCCCCACCCAAGGGACCCCATCACTGACGTGAAGCGCCCCCGCCTCCCGTCCTCCCTCACTTCGAGGGGGGACGGGGCCGCGCCGCTCCCCCCGGCGCCGCGCGGGGCAGCCGCAGCGTGAAGGTGGCGCCCATCCCCGGCTGGCTGGTCACGTCGATGCGGCCGCCCAGCGCGTCGACGATCTGGCGGCTGATGTAGAGCCCCAGCCCCATGCCGCCGTAGTGCCGGTCGGACACGGCGCGCTCGAAGCGGCCGAAGAGGCGCGGCAGCGCGTCCGCTTCGATGCCGATGCCCTCGTCGCGCACCTCCAGCCAGGCCTCGTCGCGAGCGTTCACGCCCGCGCGCACCGACACCGGCCGGCCCGCGCCGTACTTCGCCGCGTTGGTGAGCAGGTTCACCAGCACCTGGTCCAACCGGAGCGCGTCCCACTGGCCCGTCAGCGTGCTCGGCAGCTCCAGCTGGAGCGGGCACCGCGCCTGCGCGAACACCTCCCCCAGCCGCTCCGCCGCGTCGCGCGTCACCTGCGTCAGGTCCACCTCCGCGCGCTCCAGCGACAGCTTGCCCAACGACATCCGGCTCACGTCCAGCAGGTTGTCCACCAGCGCCGTCAGCCGGAACACCTGCCGCTGCGCGGTGTGCAGCCGTCCGATGACGGGCCCCGGCGTGCCCGAGCTCTCCAGCGCCCGGCCAATCAGGTTGTGCTGGAGGATGAGGCTGGTGAGCGGCGTCTTCAGCTCGTGGCTCGCCACGGAGAGGAACTCGTCGCGCAGGCGCACCGCGGACTGGGCGTCATGGAACAGGCGCGCGCTCTCCAGCGCCACGCTCACGCGCAACGCCAGCTCCTCCGCCATCGTCACGTCCGCGGCCACCAGCGCGCGCTGGGGCGCCGCGGTGAACAGCGTGATGACGCCCAGCGTGCGGCCCCGCGAGCGCAGCGGCACCGACAGCACCGACGTGGGCTCCAGGCTGGCCACCAGCGCCCGGTGGGACTCGCTCGCGGAGACAGCGTCGCGGTGCTTGAAGTCCAGGCGCGACACGAAGCAGACCTCCCCCGACTCGAAGCACTGGAGCGCCGGGTGCGCCGGCCCCCGGTCCTCCGCCGACAGGGACGCCTTCAGCCGCGCGTCATGGGCCGGCACGCGGTGCGCCGCCGTCACCTGCCGCAGGGTGCCGTCCGGCGCGACCAGGTCCACCAGACAGCCGGTGGCGACATGGTCCACCACCAGCCGCGCCACGCTGGGCAGCGCCTCCTCCACGTCGTCCAGGCGCGGCGCCAGCACGCGGCTCGCGTCCAGCAGCAGCTGAAGCCGCTCCTCGGCCTCCTTGCGCCGTGTGACGTCCGCCATCGCGCCGGTGAGCTCCGCCACCTTCCCATCCGGCCCCGCGAAGGACTGCCCCACGCTGTGCAGCCAGCGGACGCCGCCGTCGCGGCGCACCACGCGGAACTCCAGCTCGAAGAAGCCCGGCACCTCCCGCTGGTAACGCAGGTACTCCGCCTCCACGTGCGGACGGTCCTCCGGGTACACGCGCTCCAACAGGTCCCCCACGGACGACGCGGAGTCCACCGCCGGCAACCCCAGCATGTGGTTGAGCGCCGCGTCGCGCAGCTCCCTGCCGTGCGACAGGTCCACCCGCCACGTCCCCATGTCGCCGGTCACCAGCGCCTGCCGCAGCCGCTCCGTGCGCTCGCGCAGCGCTTCGTAGAGCGCGGCCCGCTCCAGCGCCTGCGCGCACTGGTGCGCCAGCGCCTCCAGGAAGCCTCGCTCCGCGGCCGAGAAGACCCGCGACTCCGGCCACGCGAGCAGCAGCAACCCCCGCACGCGCGTCTCGCACCACAGCGGCACCACCGCGCGCGCCCCGGGGCCCAGGCTGCGCGCGAACGCCTCGTCCCGGGGATGCTGGGCGATGAACTCCTCCAACGAGGAGAACCACGCCGCCTCCCGCCGGAGGACCTGACACACCTCCGGGCGCGAGGGCTCATGGGGAGGCCGGGTGAAGCGGGTCAGCGCCTCCTGCGAATAGCCCAGCAGGCGCAGCGGACGCAGCAGGCCGTCCTCCTCCAGGGCCAGCACCGCGACGCGCGTGGCGCCGCTGGCATCCCACACCTCGCGCGCCAGCACCTGCGCCACCGCGTCCTCGGTGGCCGCGCGGGACAGCGCCGCCGTCACCGCTTGCAGCCGCGCGGCGCGCGCCTGGGATTGACGGGCCTCGCCGTACAGCAGCGCGTTGTCCAGCGACAGCGCGGCCCGGCGGGCCAGCTCCCGCGCCAGCTCCAGGTCGTGCTCGTCGTAGCGGCGGCCGGACTCGCCGGCGACCAATGACAGACATCCCAACACGCGCCCCCGCGCCGCCAGCGGGACCTGCATCACGGAGCGGCAGCCCAGGCGCCACGCCTCGGCCAGCGCTTCGTTCCCCTGCGCCACGGCCTCCCGCATCCGGGCCTCGGTGAGCTCCGGCACCAGGAGGGACTGACCGGTCCCCAGCACGTAGCCCACGGACCGCGGCTCATCCGCCCGGGGCGGCCAGCGCTCCGCAATCGCATACACCGCGGGCACCCGCGCGGGGTCCCGGTGCGCGGCGGCCCGGCGCACCACGGTCCGGGCCGGGGTGAGGAGGTCCACCGTGCACCAATCCGCCAGCTCCGGCACCACCAGCTCCGCCAGCTGGCGCAGCACGGTCGGTTCATCCAGCGACGACGACAGCACCTCGCCCGCGCGGGCCAGGAACGCGAAGCGCCCCTCCGCCATGCGAGGCGCCACGGACTCCAGAGGCCCCGGCTCCCGCGCGGAGGGGGCGTCCCCGGCCCCCAGGAACACCTCCGGGGAGCGGGGCGTCGCGCCCTCCCCTGTCGGGGCGCGGGGCCGCGACGGCTCACCGGCGGGCTCGGTCAGGGGCTCGATGGAAGGTTCGGGCATGGAGCGCGATCACGGCGCCATGGGAGGACGCCCTTTCACCCAGGGGACGCCCCGATAATGACGAGCCCCGATGCCTCGCGAGCCTTCATCGCCGCGGGATTCAAATCGAGTGTCCGACAGGCAACCCGCCACTGCCCGCCTGCCCACGCGCGGAGGCTCAGCCCGCGACAGCCTCCGGTGAAGGCGGGTTCCACCACACCTCGCCCTTGCCCTGGATGGCCTCGCGCGCCCGCTCGCGCACCGTCCGGAGCCCGGCAGCATCCAGGGGCCGGAAGGCCGCGGCCGCTTGCAGCGCGGCGTCCTGTTCGTTCGCGAAGCCCATCCCCATCAGCATCACGTCCGGATCCAACGTAAGCGTGTAGTGCACGCACTCCGCCACCGTCAGGTGCGGCAACACCGGCGTGTCGCGCGCCTCGCCGCCGGAGCTCACCTTGCCGCGCGGGCGTGCCTGGAGTGGCCGGCCATAACCCTCCGTGTCGCCCAGCAGCTTCCCCGCGCCGAACGTCTTGAAGGACACCACGCCCACGCCGCGCTCGCGCGCCAGGGGCAAGACCTCCTCCACGTAGCGCGCGTCCACGAAGGGCCCCAGCGGGAACATCACCACGTCGCACCGCCCGGAGCGCACCGCCGCCACGAGCGCGTCCGGGTGGTGGCAGGAGATGCCCTTGAAGCGCGCCCGCCCCTTCGCCACGCACGCCTCCAGCTGCTCCAGCGCGCCGCCCGGCCGGGCCACCGCCTCCCACTGCTCCAGCGACCTCACCGCGTGCAGCGCGAACAGGTCCACCGACGGCAGCCCCAGCCGCGCCAGGCTCGCCTCCACCTGCGGCGCCACCGGCGCGTCCAGCACATCCACCTTGTCGATGACGAAGACGCCCTCGCGCCGGCCCCTCAAGGCCTCGCCCACGACCTCCTCGCTCAGGCCGTCCTCGTAGCCCGGCGCGGTGTCGATGACGTTGAGCCCCGCGTCCAGCGCCCGCGCCAGCGTAGCGACGAGCTCCGCGCGCGGCACCGTGCGGTCCGCCACGTCACCAATGCCCACCGCCGTCGCGGTGAAGCCCGTGCGCCCGAGCCCCCGGCGAGGAGGGAAGCGGGGGAGCGATGTGTCTGCCATGCGAGGGTCCTCCTGGAGGAGGAACAGCATCTCACCGCGAAGCACGCCCCGCGCGGTTCTTGTCCCAGATGGCTCCCAGGATGAGCAGGTAGGCCACCAGCCGCACGACGTACAGATAATAGACGCGCTCGGCGTCCAGGTCCGGCGCCACCAGCGCGCCCAGCAGGTTGTGCACGCCCATCAGCGTGAAGGCCAGGGAGAACAGGGCGAAGAGCCGGTCCTTCGACTGGAGGTAGAAGCGGAGGAAGAACAGGGCGCAGGCCAGGTACGCCATCAGCACGGCGCCATCGAGCAGGGTCTTCAACACCGCGCCCCCTTCCTCACGACACGTCCCAGATGAGGCCGAAGAGCAGCACCCCGCTGGCCACCAGCGAGGTGACGGTGCGCGCCATCGTCAGGTCTCCCGCGGGGATGAGCACCAGGTCCACGAACAAGAGCACGTTGTTCACGGTGAAGAACACGAAGCACAGCCCGCTGTAGAGCAGCAGCTTCATCCGCGTGCGCCGCCACGCCCGCAGCAGCAGCACCGCGCACGCCGCGCTCGTCAGCGCGCACAGGATGTAGACCGCCTCAGCCATTTCCGTCGCCGTCCTTGTCCGTGTCCGGCTTGAGCACGAACGCGTCCGCGAAGCCCCTCACCCGGTCCATGGGCCGGGAGAAGATGAACGAAATCACACTCACGCGGCGCGCCGCGTACGCGGTCGCCAGCTCCGCGGTGGCCTGCACGTCGTCCGACCGGCCAGGACTGAACCGGAAGGAGGCTTCGCCATCCTGGAGCAGGAGCCCTCCCGTCTTCAGCTCCGCCAGTCGGCGGGCCGCGGAGGCTTCGGTGATGCGCAGCTCCAGTGCCACCGCTGACGCCGTCCACGCCCGGTCGGTCCGGGCGCGAAGCAGGAGGAGCACCTCCAGCTTCTCGATGGAATCGATGTGCGTCGTGAGGAAGCGCTGGACCCGAGGAGTGAGGCCGGCGTCAGTCACGTCTCCACCTATGGACCCAGATACTTTGTGAATCAACCTTTACGATGACGAAGGTTGTTCACAGTTCCACACAGCCCGTTCCCCCGCCTGGCGCGGGGGCGTCACGGCAGGGGGTGCCTGGTTCCGCCTAGTTGCGCACGCGGGGGGCGGGGGCCCGCACGCGGACGTCCATGCGGGCATCGCCGGCCACCATGCTGCTCAGGGCCTCCGGCTGCGCGGGGGACAGGCGGGCCACGGCGCGCAGGGCGGCCACCAGGATGAGGGCCTCCAGGCTGGAGGGGACGGTCAGGCCCTGGGGGCCGGCCTTCACGGGCAGGGGCAGCCGGGGCAGGCGGCCCGCGGCGGACAGCGCCTCCACGGCGTAGGGGGGGCGGGCCTCCAGCGACACGGTGATGGCGGGCAGCGCCTTCGCCTCCTGGTCGTCGCCGTGCACCTGGAGCTCCAGCAGCCACGCGAGCGCGCCGGGGGCCAGGTAGAGGGCCAGCCCCGAGGGCCCCTCGTCGTCGCCGTGGAAGACGCAGCCCTCGTAGGTGTGCGCGTGCGCGCCGGTCACCTCCACGACGAAGGGCTGGCTGTCATCCCAGTGCGTCCAGGGCTTCGCGTCCCAGAACTCGGTGGCGGCCTGGACGAAGAGCAGCGCCTTGTCCGACCCCAGCCCGGACACGCCCAGCTGCCCCCACGCGAGGAAGGTGGCGATGGCCGCCCTCGCGGAGAGCGCCGCGGGCGAGGGGGGCGCCACGGCCAGGCCCAGCTCGGCGGCGGCGTCCGCCAGCGCGGGCTCGCAGGACACCTGGGACGGCTCCAGCCCGGCGATGAGGGCGCGCACCCCGGCGGCGTCCGTCTGCTCGAAGACGGGGGCGGACGGGTCGCCCGTCTCGCCAATGCGCAGGTACACACCCGTGGTGCCCACGGAGAGGGGCACCGGACCCAGCTTCAGCAGGTGGAACATGGCGGGACCCTCCAGACGCGCGGCGCTTCGCCTCACCCTCCCTGGACGGAGGGGGTGGCGTCCAGGGCCCTGCGCACCAGCTTCATCAGGGCGCGGATGTCGAAGGGCTTCTGGAGGAATTCCATGCCGGGGTGCTGGCGCCTGAGGCCGCTCACGTCCACGGCGCTCATGCCCAGCACGGGGATGCCGCGGAGCGCGGGGTCCTGCTGGAGGCGCTCGATGAGCGCGGGGCCGTCCAGCACCGGCATCATCCAGTCCGTGAGGACCAGGTCCGGCTTCACCTCCGCCAGGCGCTCCAGGGCCTCGCGGCCATGGGACGCCGTGAGCACGCGGTAGCCCTCTTCACGCAAGAGGTCCGCCAGCGCTTCCAAGATGCCCTGTTCGTCGTCCACCACCAGCACGGTCTCGGTCGCGGGAACCACGGGTCCTCAGGGGGTCAGGAGTGGTTGCCCGGGAAGCGGGCGATGCCGGTGAGCAGCAGCTCGGGCGACGGCTGGAAGGGAGGCTGGACCTCGATTCCCTGGGAGGTGATGAGGAACTCGCGCAGCGTCGGGTCGTAGTCCGCGTCGCGCAGCTTGAAGATGGACAGCAGCCGCCGCAGCCGTCCGTTGAGCTCCAGGTGACGCATGAACAGCAGGTTCTCCGCCACACCGGACAGGCCGGTGCCCAGGGGCACATCCATGTCCGGGCCGAAGAGGCGCGGCGTCTCCAGCGTGAAGACGGTCGTCACCCCGTGGCGTCGCAATTCCTGCGTGAGCGCGGCGAAGAAGGGGCTGATGCGCGCCGGCTCGTGGGTCGTCTCCACCATGGCGCTCAGGCCGTCCACGAACAGGCGCTTCACGCCGCGCTTGCGCACGTCCTCCATCATCGCGTGCACCACCATGTCCAGGTTGCACTCCGCGGGCATGTTCCACTGGAGCACCAGCCGGCCATCCTTCACCGCGCCCCCCAGCGACAGGCCCACGCTGGCCGCCTTGTGCAGCAGCCGCTCCGGCCCCTCGTAGAAGCTCACCATCAGGCCGGGCTCGCCCAGCCGCAGGCCCTCCGCCAGGTGGCTGGCGCCCAGCAGCGTCTTGCCGCAGCCCGGAGGCCCCATCACCAGCGTGGTGGACGCGGCGGCGATGCCCTCCGGAATCATCGCGTCCAGCGTGGGCACGCCAAAGCGCACCCGCTGCGCGCCCCAGTCCGGCGGCTGCGCGCGGCTGACCATCGACTCCAGGCGGGGGAACACCTCCACGCCCGCCTCGGAGATGCGGAAGTGGTGCGAACCGCCGAGGCTGGCGCTGCCCCGGAACTTGCGCACCTGCAGCTCCCGCCAGGAGCGCATGGCGGCCGTGCGCTCGCGCAGCTCCAGGATGCCGTCCACCATCGTGTATTCCGGATGCACGGTGGGGCCCACGCTGCTGGTGAGCAGGAGCGCGGTGAAGCGCGACAGGCCGGCGGACACCTGGAGCTCGTGGATGAACTTCTTGAAGTCGCGGCTGCTGCCCGCGGCCTCCTGCGCCTGCACCAGCCCGTCCAGCACCAGGATGCCCGCGCCGTGGTTGCGCATCTCCCGGCGCAGCAGCTCCAGGAGCCCCGGCAGGCCCTGCTCCTCCAGCATCCGGAAGCCGCTGACGTAGTAGATGCGCTGGGGGAGCTGGGACGCGTCGAAGAACGCCATGCCTCGCAGGTTCGAGAGCATGCGCGAGTGGGACTCCGCCAGCAGCGTCACATAGAGACAGCGCGTCCCCTGGCGCGCCTGCGAATAGCAGAGCTGGTTGGCGAAGAGCGTCTTCCCCGCCCCCGGTTCCCCCACGACGATGTAGACGCCCGATGCCATCAGGCCACCGCCCAGGATGGGATCCAGTCCGGGCACGCCTGTCGCGATGCGCTCGAAGACGGGAGGGTGCTGCTCGCTAGGGGACATGGCGACCGCTCTTACCGTAAAACACCCCGTGCCGCCCTGGGAGTTTCTGGGGTCGCCTGACCGCCTGGAGCCCGCCACCGTGGAAACCCTCGTCCGGTTCGCCGAAGGCCTGGGCCGATTCTCCGCGCGCTTCGTGCCCAGCGCCTTCGCCATCGCCGTGCTGCTCACGCTGCTCACGATGGCGCTGGCCATGGGCTGGGGGGGCGCCGCGCCGCCCGCGGTGCTGGACGCCTGGGGCGGCGGGTTCTGGGAGCTGCTCACCTTCTCCATGCAGATGGCGCTGGTGATGTTCACGGGCTACCTGCTGGCGCTCACCGCGCCGGTGAAGGCGCTGCTGGAGAAGGTCGCGAGCCTGCCCAGGAGCCCGCGGGGCGCCACGGCCCTGATGGCGGCGGTGTCCATGGCGCTCGCGTATTTCAACTGGGGCCTGTCGCTGGTGGCCAGCGCCATGCTGGTGCGCTTCATCGCGCGGCGCCGCCCGGACGTGGACTACCGGCTGCTGGTGGCGTGCGCGTACTTCGGGCTGGGCGCCACCTGGCACGCGGGCCTGTCCGCCTCCGCCCCGCTGCTGGTCGCGACGCCAGGGCACTTCCTGGAGAAGCAGCTGGGCCTCATCCCCATCAGCCGGACGCTGTTCTCCCCCTTCAACGTGGGCCTCACGCTGGCGGCGGTGGCGCTGCTCACCGGGCTGGCGTGGGCGCTGCACCCGTCCCCCGCGCGCACCGTGCGGGTGGACCCCGCGGTGCTGGAGAAGCTGGGGGACTTCACTCCGCCCCAGAAGCCCCGAGGGCCGCTGAGCCCCGCCGAGTGGTTGGACAACGCCTGGCTGCTCAACGCCGTCTTCGGCGTGCTGGGACTGGTGTGGTTCGCCCGGCACCTGTGGCTGAACGGCGGCTGGAAGGCGCTCAACCTCAACGGGGTGAACTTCACCTTCCTCACGCTGGCGGTGCTGCTGCACGGCACGCCCGCGCGGCTGCTCAAGGCCAGCGAGGAGGCGGCGGGCGTGCTGCACGGCATCGTGCTGCAGTTCCCGCTGTACGCGGGCATCTACGGCATCTTCAAGGCCACCGGGCTCACGGACCGCATCGGGGAGCTCTTCGTGTCGCTGTCCACGCGCGACACCTTCCCCGCCGTCGTGTACCTGTACAGCGGCGTGGTGAACTACTTCGTGCCCTCCGGCGGCTCCAAGTGGGCCATCGAGGCGCCCTACCTGCTGGAGGCGGCGGGGCGGCTGGGCGTGGCGCCGGAGAAGGTGGTGCTGGCGTACGCCTGGGGCGACATGGCCACCGACCTCATCCAGCCCTTCTGGGCGCTGCCGCTGCTGGCCGTGGCGCGGCTGGAGTTCAAGGACATCCTCGGCTTCCTCCTGGTCGCGTTCCTCGCGTACCTGCCGCTGGTGACGCTGGCCTTCTTCCTCTTCGGATAGCGCGGCACGCCATGCGCCGGGGCCGGGAGGGAAGCAGGGGCGCGCGCTGTTCCATGCTAGACACGCACACCCAAGGGCCGGATGTGGGCCGGCCCCCCATGACATCAACGAGGGGACCCCAAGACATGATGAACGTGTTCAAAGGAAGCGTGCTGTGCGCGGTGCTGGGAATGGCGACGGTGGCGGGAGCCCAGGAGGCGGCCCCGGCGGCCGAGTCCGTGAAGCCCCCCAGCGCGGACGCCGTGCGTGACACCTGGAACTATTTCTACAAGGGCCAGGGCCAGGGCCCCGTGCTGGTGGAGGCCAAGCTGTGCACGGAGGTGGCCAAGGACGGCCCCAACAAGTACGAGTGCACCGCCGAGGTGGGCCCCGAGGGCGTCAAGGCGGGGGCCTCCGTGATGCTGTGGCAGAGCTACCTGGTGCCCCAGGGCGACTCCGTGGAGGACCTCACGGTGCAGGTGAAGCAGGGCAACACCGTGCGTGAGACGAAGGACGTGAAGGTGAAGGGCGAGGGCTGGCGCGCGCGGCAGTGGACCGGCGTGAAGCTGGCCAAGCCCGGCAACTGGACCGTCGTCATCATGCGCGGCGACCAGGTGCTCAAGGAAGTGCCGGTGAAGGTGCTGTAGCCCTTCGCGCCTGGAAGTCCGGTCGCGCCGACGCCCGCCCGGGAAGGACTCCGGGGCGGGCGCCGTTGTCTTCGGGGGCGGCTACGGACGGAAGACGTCGTCACCTCGCGGCGTCAGGACGCTCCAGGTGTTGGAGCGCAGGTTGAAGGCGCGGAACGTGGGGCCGCTGTCCCAGTTCCCCATCAGCAGGAACAGGTGGGGCCGGACGATGGGCAGCCCCTGCACGGAGCGGTTCGTGGGAGCGCCGCTCACGGTGCCCCGGACGGCGTAATAGAAATAGGAGCCCGTCACGTCGGTGCCCGTGGGCGCGGGGAAGGCCACGCCCCCCGTGGCGCCACCGGCCGTGCCGTAGGCCACGTCCTGGATGACGGGCGTGAAGGTGGTGCCCCGGCTGGAGCCATCCGGAGCGACGTCGAAGTAGCCCAGGCTGGCGCCCGTCGCGGGCGAGGCCGCGCAGGCATTCACGAACCGCACGCGCGCGTCCTGCGCCTCCGACGGGAAGGTGTCCGGCACGACGAAGGCCCGCGGGGCCAGGGCCCCGGTCCCTCCCGCCTGCCCCGACACCACGACGAGGTAGCGGCGCCCCGCCTCCAGCGGGCCCGTCTGGACGCCGCCCAGCACGGACGTGGCGCCATCCGACTGCAGGACGAACGACAGCGTGTGGCCCGCCGCGCTGGCGGGGAGGTCGCCCGGCTTCGGGTCGGAGCCGTAGCGGAAGTCCGCCGCCACGGGCACGCCCTGGCTGAGCGCCTTCAGCGGGGCGCCGGAGTCGAGCGCGTGGAAGAAGTACAGGAGCGGGTCCCGCTTCATGCGCACCGCGCCGTCCTTCCCCGCGGGAATCAGCCACAGGGTGGACGCGCCCGGGTCGTCCATGGCGCGCCGGTCGTCGCCGGAGGACAGGACGTAGTAGGCCTGCCCCTTCACCAGCGCGCCGGCCGGCAGCGTGTAGCCCAGCTCCCCGCTCTGCGAAGGCTCCGGCGTGTCGATGCTGCCACGCACCAGCAGGCGAGTCGTCGCCTCCGGGATGACGCGCCCCTTCACCTCGGGATCCGCGGTGAAGGGCGTGACCTCCGGAAGCTCGTCGCCCGAGTCGGTCTTCAGGAAGCGGGGGAAGAAGTCCGCGATGACCTGATCCGCGGTCACGTGCCGCACCCGCACCTCGCCCGGAGGCACGGCACCGAAGGCGGAGTCATCCAGCACGAGCAGCTTCGGCGCGTTGACCTCGGAGGTGCCCTGGCTGGCCACTCCACCCATCGCCAGCAGCGTCAGCCGACCGCCTTCCGCCAGTGACACCTCCGCGCTCGTCGCCACGGCGGGCTGCGAAGGAGCGGCGCCCGTGCGGCGGAGGGTGAAGGTGAGCTTCGCGCCCGGCGTGACCGCGATGAACGCCTTCGCGCCCGCCGCTCCCGGCTCCACGCCGGTGAACAGCGGCTGGGAGGCCGCGCTGGAGTGGACCTCCATCCGGTACCGGGCGGCGTCCCACGGCGTGTTCGCATCGTCGAAGTTGCCCTCGTAGAGCGAGTTGACGAAGCGGACATAGGCGACGGGCCCCGCGTCCGCACCCGCATCCACGCCCCCGTCCACACCCGCATCCACGCCCCCGTCCGCACCCGCATCCACGCCCGGGCCACCATCCACGCCCGCGTCCGCGTTCGTGCCCGCGTCCTTCGCGGGGACCAGCGTGACGGCGACGCATAGGGACTCCTGGCACGTCCATGCCTGTCCTGCGGGGGCCGTCCCTTGGTCGCGGCAGTCGAACGCGTCCTTGCACTCCTCTGCATCGCAGCCGGCCAGCACGGGCAGCAAGCCCAGGCCAGCCCACAACAGGAACGCCCTCAAGCGGTTTTTCATCACGCGGTCTCTCCCTCCGGGAGCAGGTGCTGCGGGGTCATGGGTGGGCTCAGGGCGCGGCGCGCTTCTCGCACTCGGTCCGCAGCGGATAGATCCACCCAGGCGGGTTCTTCGACAGCGAGTCCCTGAGGAAGAAGTAGGCCATCACGCCGACGTTGAACTCCGCGTGGCGCAGCCACTCCTGGAGCCCCGCCGTGTCCGAGCCGTCACGGATGCCGTCCGTCAGCGGGTTGTCCACGGTGCAGACCCGGGTCCACATCCGCGTCCCGCCCAGGGCGGTGATGTTCGCGCTGGGCGGCGTGGCGGTGCCGAACTTCCCCAGCCGGATGAGGTCGCAGGCGCCGCGCGCCGCGCCCAACATGTTCGCCCCCCACGACGCCCAGTCCCGCGTGTCCGCGGAGAAGTCGATGTCGACCTCGCCGTATTTCACCCAGGCCTGCATGAACTCCTCCGTGAAGTGGACCGTCGTGCCGCCGCTCGCCATCCAGAGCAGGTAGCGCGCGCCGCCATGCGGGCCGTACGCCTGTTCGAAAGGCGCCAGGTGAGGGCGGCCGTCCGTCGTGCCGAAGAGCCCCGCGGTGAGGTTGGCCACCCGCGCGCCGTTGAGGGCGACCAGCGTCTTGGCCGCGCCGCTCTGACCGTCGCCCGCGCGCCCGTGGCAGTTGGCGCAGATGCCCTGGAACGTGGTGGCGCCCGGCGTGGACTCATACAGTCGCCCCCAGCTGTTGCGGGGGCGCCCCAGCGAATCCAGCATCCAGGGTTCGATGGGGTCCGGGGCGGACCGGGTCGGAAAGGCGCAGCCCGTCTTGCCCACCCACCAGTTCGTGGGGAAGGGCTCGCGTGCCAGCGCCTCGTGTTCGGCGGTGATGGGGTAGCGGATCAGGTGCTCGTAGGGGGGCTTCCCGATGGCCTCCTTCCAGCCCGTGTTCCGGGGCTCGTAGGGCACCTTGTCCGTGAAGTCCTCGGTGATCCACCGCACGTCGGTGGGGTTCGCGCACGAAGAGCTCACGGCCAGCGCCGCCTGACGCAGGCGCTCCTGCTTCATCGCCGCCTGCTGCTCCGCCGGCAGGCCCGCCTCGCCCTTCCATTCCAACGATGCCAGGTAGCGCGCCATCAGCAGCGCGGCGCGGCAGTCCAGGCCAGGGACGTTGGCGGGCATGTGGATGACGCGGGCATCCGTGTCGCGCGCGACGCGCTGGTAGAGCGTGCTGCCGGGCGTCTTGAGCAGCAGGTCCTTCAGGAAGAAGTCGGACTGGGTGCCAGCATCACAGACGGCGTAGCTGCGCAGCCCATTGCTCTCCTTCACCCCACACGGATTCCAGCCGAACAGGATGCCCCGCGCGGAGAAGTCCAGCGAGGCGATGGCCGGGTTGCTCTGCACGGCGAACCCATTCGGGTTGTGGCACTGCGCGCAGTTGCCGACGAAGTACCCCTGGAGCTCCAGGACCTCCCGGCCCGGCGCCGGCTGGCCCGAGGGCACCGCTTGCCGGGCAATCACTTCCAGCTTGGGAAGCAGGTCCGCCAATTCCTGGCGCGACCCGGAGGCCGGCAGCCCCGTGATGACGCCCGCGCGCACCAGCCGCTCCACCTGCCCCAGTTCGTCCTCCTGGATTCTCGCGTTCGGGTCCACGCCCGCCTCCCCCGGGGCGCGGCGGTTGAGCTGCAGCGGCGTGAAGCCGAGCACGAAGTTCTGGCCCTCGGAGCCCGAGTGGCAGTTCACGCACCGGTGCGCCCCGGGGATGGCGTAGTTGCGCGTCTTCCCCGTGACCTCGTTCTCCGTGTAGACGACGACGCGGTCGGAGAATGACTCCCCGTTCCGGTAGCGCAGGTCGTGCAGTTCGGCGACGGTGCCCTCGGAGTTCCAGAGGTAGGTACCGAAGAGCGACTGGTTCCAGGGCTCGCGCACGACGATGAGCCGCGTTTCGATGCGCTGATAGCGCACGTCGCCGTCCTTGCCCGCGACCGCCTTGAAGAACGTCTTGTAGAAGCGGGTATTGGGCGGGATGTGGAACGCGCGCGTCTGGACATCGTAGCGGATGGACTGGCCCGCCGGCACATGCACCTGGCGCAGCTTCTTCGCGGAGTCGGAGAAGAGCGGGTAGGTGGGCGCGAAGGCGAAGGTGCCGCGTGCCGCCAGCTTCTCCGCGTCGAAGGTCGAGATGTCCGTGTCCGTGTCCGACAGCAGGGGCGGCAGCTTCGTGAGCGCGGCGAAGACCGCGTCCTTGTCCGGGTCGCTGCCCAGCCGCTCCGTCGCCGCCACGTCCGGGATGCAGTTGCCCAGGTCGGTCATCGCCTCCGCCACGCTGGCGGACACGGCGACGCCGCCCGGGGCCTGGGACTCGCAGCGCACCGGGAACGTCCCCGCCGGAGCGCCCTGCCCCAGCCAGGACTGGAGCACGCACGCCAGCTCCACCGCCTTCTTCGTCTGCTCCGGCGTGGCCAGCGGCGGCATCTCACCCTGCGAGGCCTTCAGCGCCAGCCGCGCCCCATCCTTCTTCAAACCCTCCAGGTCGGGGCCATACTGGAAGCCGCCCACGGCATTCGGTGGCGCGTGACACTGGGAGCACTGCGCGTCCACCCGGGCCTTCAGCCCATCGAAGGTCTCCGTGAAGGTCACCGCGGGCGCCCCGGCGCGCATCGGGATGCGCTCCCCCGAGCGCGCCGGCTGGCACGTCACCACCGGGGGCGGAGAGGGCGGAGGCGGCGGGGTCGGGGACTCCGAACACCCCGCCGCGAACAGCACGGCCAGCAGCAGCCCTCCCCAAGGAGAGCCTGGCACGGCCCCCCGGCGTGTCATCCTCATGTGCTGGACCCCGTTCATCGATGGCGGCGACCAGGGCCTGTCTGACAAGACACGACGGCAGGCGCCTGGGAATGGATTGGCACCCTACCGCCCAGGGCATGTCTTTCTTTGACAACTCCCCGCAACACCTTACGTCACGGAAGCACAGACATTCCGTGACAGAGGCTTCGCCTCACGGCGTCGCGACGACCTGGAGTCTGCCAATCCGGTCTCCGAAGCGCTCGGTGAACCAGACATTGCCGTCCAGGCACAAGAATCCAGCCGGACCGAAGGAGATGCCAGAAGGCAGACCCTCAGGCGTCACGAGGTCGAACTCGGTGATGTCGCCGGCGGGGGTGATGCGGCCCAGCTTGTTGCCGAACTGCTCGACGAACCAGACGTTGCCGTCGGCGCCCACGGTGAGGGCGGCGGGCCCGCTGTCGGCGGTCGGGATGGCGTACTCGGTCACCACGCCCTGGGGCGTGATGCGGCCCACCTTGTTGGCGAACTGTTCGGTGAACCACATGGCGCCGTCCAGGCCCGCGGTGATGGCGGAGGGGCCGCTGTTCGGCGTGGGCACGCTGAACTCGCGCAGGACGCCCTTGGAGGAGATGACGCCAATCTTGTTGCCGGCCAGTTCGGTGAACCAGACGTTCCCGTCCACGCCCGTGGCAATGCCTCGCGGCTGGGAGGCCAGGGTGGGGATGGCGTACTCGGTCACCACGCCCGCGGGCGTGATGCGGCCAATGCGATTGCCCGTCACCTCGGTGAACCACACGTTGCCGTCCAGGCCCGCGGTGATTCCAAACGGGGACGCGCCCCGCTCCGGCAGGGGGAACTCGGTCACCACGCCCTGGGGCGTGATGCGGCCAATCCGGTCCACGCTCAACTCGGTGAACCAGACGTTGCCATCCAGCGCGGGCGTGAGGTTCTGGGGCGAGGCGGCGGGCGTGGGCAGCGCGAAGAGGGTCACCTGGCCCTCGCGGGTCGCCCGGCCGATGCTGTTGCCCCCGGCCAGGGTGAACCAGACCTTCAGGTCAGGCCCCACGGTGATGCCCAGCGGCTCCGAGCCCGGGGCGAGCGCGATCTCCCGCTGCGTTCCCACGGGGCCACGGGGCTGACGGCAGACCCAGGACGGGCCCAGGGAGGACGCGCTCAAGGAGGGGGCTTCGGCGAGCGCGGGCGCGCTGGCGAGGAACGAGGATGCGACGAGCAGCGTGGCGATGGAACGCATGGCTTCGGGTTCTCCAGGGACAGCGGGGGGGTGAACGGCGGACAGCCCACGGCACGACGGGCCAGGAGGGTTCCCCCTCCCAGCCCGGTGCCGCGTCCTGCGTGGCAATCAGCGGCGGACTACTGGCAGAGGCCCGCGCCCTTGCCGTCGTTGTTCGCGCCGCCGCACTTCAGGGGGCCCGTGGGGTCGCAGGCGATGAAGCCCTGGTTGACCAGGATGTTCTCGAAGGCCTGCTTGTTGGCGGCGCTGTAGGCCCAGGCGTAGAGGATGCGCTCGTTGCTCGAGCGGGCGTTGGTGGTGCTCTCGTTCAGGAACAGGGCGCGGGACAGCGGGTAGGCATTGGCCTTGTCCGTGAGGAACTTGCGCACGTTGGTCGTGGACGGGGCGATGCCGTTCACGGTGAGCGCGCGGTTGCCCGTGCGGCCCGCGGAGTCGCCGGAGTAGCCAATGGCGTTGGCGTCCGTCGCGGTCAGCTTGCCAATGCACTTGGTGGCGCTGGTCTCACCCGCGCAGGCGGCCGGCAGCGTGCCGTCGGAGATGACCACGACGTCGGAGCAGAAGGTGCCGCCGCCCACCAGCGTCTTGAAGGTGTCCGTCGTGCCGGACAGGTCGTCGCGGCGGTACTTGGTGAGGGTGCTGGTGCAGGAACCGCTGACGGGGGCGCCCGCGGAGTCCGTGGCGAAGAAAACCTTGCGCAGGTCCGTCAGGGAGATGTCGGTCAGCGGGTTGGCGGAGTTCACGAACGCGTTCACCGCGTCCAGCGCGATGATGTTGCTGCGCTCGCCCGTGCGGCAGGGCGCCTTGAAGTCACGCGACATGGGGGCCAGCGCCTGCTGCTGCGCGGTGCAGAAGCCCGTCGACCCGTCCCGCAGACAGCCCTCGCCCACGCCGGAGCCCTTGCCCTGCACGTTCAGGTTGGCGCTGGAGGCGAGGCTGGCCGCGATGATCGCGTCCTTCAACGTGTCAGACCCGTAGAACTCACGGTTCGGCCCCAGCGCCTGCGCCGCCGACGCCGGCCCCTCCACCACCGCGCCATCGGTCGCGCCACCGCAACCCACCACGGACATCGCCACCACCGCGGCGGACATCACCCACGTCGTCATCTTCATGGACAGCTCCTGGTTGGTGCTTGATGCAGGTTGAACAGCCCTGGAACGACGCCCGGGCGCTCCCGGGCGGACTCCGGCCCTGCCGCGTCACGCGGTCACGAAGACGTGGCGATGGCGGTGAAGCCGCCGAACCCGGCGCGTCCCGGATTCGACGAAAGGCAAGATGCCCCAATGGCAGACAGCCAGCTGCCTCAAACGCGTCAACTTTCCGCGTTGGTCAGGTCACACCGCGCGAGTGGATTGTTCCAGGGCAATCCCTGACATTCTCGCAACGGGATTGCGCGAGCAGCCTTGTCACGAAAGCGCATCACCGCCTCCGCGAAGGCACGAGCGCTCGCGCGCCGCCAGGGCGCCTGGGCCGGAGTGATGACTTTCACGCAGTCATCCCGGCGGCCGGGACGTCTGGGTGTTTTTTCATCCCGGCCGCCTTGGGCCGAGGAAGTTTTTTCAGGAAGGACGACAGTCTCCCCCGCCCCAGGGGCGGTGTTCTTTCGGGTTCCGGAGGGGCCACCTTTGCCGGGACACGTTGGCCGCGCGCTTGCACTAGGGCCGGGGCGCGGTTCGAAGGGCGGGGGAGTCGGGGTTGGTGGCTCGAGACCGGGACGGGGTGGCGGCGGTGGCGTGGTTTCGGATGGCGGTGTGCGTGGGGTGGTTCTTCCTCGTGGGGTGCGAGGAGGCCCGAACCGCGTCACCGCGCATCCCGGTGCTCGGCGAGGTGGGGGGACAGGTGGCGCGGGAGGGCGTGGAGGCCCACGTGTGGTCGCGGACCTTGAGGGTGGGGGACCCTCAGGCTCCGCACGCGGTGATGACCTCCAACGGGGACGTCCTCGTGGCCGCCACCTATCAGGAGCCCATCGACCTGGGGGCGGGGCCCCTGCCCTTCGACCGCGGCGTCGCCGCGCCCCACCTGCTGGTGGCGCGCTATTCGCCGCACGGCGCGCTGAAGTGGGCCCAGGGCTGGACGCCTCGGGGCCCGGCGCGCGCTCGCGTGGGCGGCGTGGCCGTGGACGCCACGGACCACCTCTTCCTGTCGGGCCTGTCCGCGGGCTTCACCCGTGGCGGCGCCACGCTGCCGGCGGGCCCCTTCCTGGCCCGCCTGGACGGCGCGGGCGCGCTGGACTGGGTGCGCTCGCTGCCCGGTGAGGGCCCCGTGGCGGTGAACGCCGTCGCGGCCGCTCCGGATGGCGGCGCGGTGCTGGTGGGAGACTTCTCCGGCACGCGGGACTTTGGAGAGGGGCTGAAGACAGCCCCGGGGGCGAGGCACGCGGGCTTCGCGCTGCGCGTGGGCCCGCAGGGCGAACAGCGCTGGAGCCGCGTGTGGCTGCCCGTGGGCGAAGGCGAGGTCTCCGCGCGCGCCGTGGCGGTGGATGTCTTCGGCGACGTGCAGGTGGTGGGCGGCTACGCGGGGGCCGTGTCCTTCGGCGACGCCACCTTCCTCACCGTGCGCCAGCACACGCCCTTCGTGGTGAAGCTGGACCGCGACGGCGACCACCTCTGGAGCCACGACGTGCGCGGCACGGACGGCACCGCGGTGTCCGTGGCGGTGGGGCCGGACCGCGTCTTCGTGGGCGGCGGCTTCAGCGGGCGGCTCTACTTCCAGGACACCTTCCACCAGGCGGACTCCCGCGACGGCTTCCTGCTGGCCTACGACGCCCACGGCGCTCAGCGCTGGGCCCGCACCTTCCCCACCAGCGCGCCCATGGTCGCCACCGACGAGGCGGGCCAGGTGACGGTGGCCGGCGCCCACGACGGCGGCCATGCCCTGGGCGGCGGGGACCTGCCTCCCGGGTTGTATGTCGCCAAACTGCTCCCAGACGAGGGCACGTCCCTGTGGGTGCGAGGCTTTGCCAGCCCCGGCACCCAGGCCAACGCCCGGACCGTGAGCGTGGATTCTTCCGGTGGGGTGCTGCTCGCGGGAGGCCTCGACCGGCCCGCTTCGGACGGCGGCCCCGCCCCGCGCCTGCAGGACGGCTTCGTCCTCCGGTTGAATCCCTGACACATCCCGCCACCCTCCTTGGAGGGTTGCGTCAGCATTTGCACCTTTCCCCTGGTTGACGGGGTGCGGCAAGTCTTTGCGGGATTCGACTTCCAACTTTGGAGCGTGATTCAATGCAAGCTGCCTTCAAGGGCATGTCTTGCCTTGAAGGGCGAGGCTGCGCTGAAGCGTCTGCGCTCGGAAGTGCTCGGTCGCAGGCGGCCAACCCCTCGACATCACTCCCTTGAGTCACTGTGAGAGGTTGCACCCCATGACACCCACCGTTCCACGGCTGGACACTCTTCGGAAGAGTGTCACCGGACCGGCGGCGCGAGCCCTCGGGCTCCTGGCGCTGCTGGCAGGCACCACCGCGAGCGCGAGCGAGGCGGACCTGGTCCTCCCCGACTTCAGCTCCGTCACCTTCGTCGGCGGCCTCAACGGACAGCAGTTGCTGATGTCCGGCATCGCGGTCTGCGTCTTTGGCCTCATCTTCGGCTTCCTGCAGTACGCGAGCCTCCAGAAGATGCCCGTGCACCGGGCCATGCTGGAGATCTCCGAGCTCATCTACGAGACGTGCAAGACGTACCTGATGACGCAGTTGAAGTTCATTGGCGTCCTCTGGGCGCTCATCGCCGTGGTGATGGTGGGCTACTTCGGCTTCCTGAGGCACATGGAAGTGGGCCGGGTGCTCATCATCCTCTTCGCCAGCCTGGTGGGCATCGCCGGCAGCTGCGGCGTGGCCTGGTTCGGCATCCGGGTGAACACCTTCGCCAACAGCCGCACCGCGTTCGCGTCGCTGCGCGGCAAGCCCTACCCCACGTACGCCATCCCGCTGCAGGCGGGCATGTCCATTGGCATGGTGCTCATCAGCACGGAGCTGATGCTGATGCTGTTCATCCTCCTGTTCGTGCCGGCGGACTTCGCGGGGGCGTGCTTCATCGGCTTCGCCATCGGTGAGTCGCTGGGCGCGTCCGTGCTGCGCATCGCGGGCGGCATCTTCACGAAGATCGCGGACATCGGCTCCGACCTGATGAAGATCGTCTTCAAGATCAAGGAAGACGACGCGCGCAACCCCGGCGTCATCGCGGACTGCACCGGTGACAACGCGGGCGACAGCGTGGGCCCCTCCGCGGACGGCTTCGAGACCTACGGCGTCACCGGCGTGGCGCTCATCACGTTCATCCTGCTCGCGGTGGGCGGCGAGTACCGGGTCCAGCTGCTGGTGTGGATCTTCATGATGCGCATCGTGATGGTGGTGGCCTCGCTGGTGTCCTATTGGATCAACAACGCCGTCCAGGGCGCCCGCTACAAGGCGGCGGACCACATGAACTTCGAGTCGCCGCTCACCGCGCTGGTGTGGCTGACGTCGCTCGTGTCCGTGGGCCTGACGTTCCTGGTGAGCTACCTGCTCATCCCGAACATCGGCGGGGATGACAGCCTTTGGGTGAAGCTGTCCGCCATCATCACCTGCGGCACCCTGGCCGGCGCCATCATCCCGGAGGCCATCAAGGCCTTCACCTCCACGGAGAGCCGCCACGTTCGCGAGGTCGTCACGGCCAGCCGCGAGGGT
Source organism: Corallococcus silvisoli (assembly GCF_009909145.1). Classification (NCBI taxonomy): domain Bacteria; kingdom Pseudomonadati; phylum Myxococcota; class Myxococcia; order Myxococcales; family Myxococcaceae; genus Corallococcus; species Corallococcus silvisoli. Next base: position 435,442 of record NZ_JAAAPJ010000007.1, on the reverse strand, counting down.
GGCGCGTCGCTCAACGTCATCTCCGGCCTGGTCGCGGGCAACTTCTCCGCCTACTGGATGGGGCTCATCATCGCGGGCCTGATGGGCGCGGCCTACTGGTTCAGCACCCTGGGCGTGGGCACGCTGATGATTGCCCCGGCGGTGTTCTCCTTTGGCCTGGTGGCCTTCGGCTTCCTGGGCATGGGCCCGGTCACCATCGCGGTGGACTCGTACGGCCCGGTGACGGACAACGCCCAGAGCGTGTACGAGCTGTCCCTCATCGAGAACGTCCCCAACGTGAAGGAGGAGGTGAAGAAGGACTTCGGCTTCACCCCGGACTTCGACAAGGGCAAGGAGTACCTGGAGGAGAACGACGGCGCGGGCAACACGTTCAAGGCCACCGCGAAGCCGGTGCTCATTGGCACGGCGGTCGTGGGCGCCACGACGATGATCTTCTCCATCATCGTGCTGCTGGTGGGCATCACCACCAACGCCGCGGGCCAGCAGGTGCTCAACACGGCCAGCGCGCAGAACCTGTCCCTGCTGCACGCCCCCTTCCTCCTGGGCCTCATCACCGGCGGCGCCATCATCTACTGGTTCTCCGGCGCGTCCATGCAGGCGGTGTCCACGGGCGCGTACCGCGCGGTGGAGTTCATCAAGGCGAACATCAAGCTGGAGGGCGTGGAGAAGGCCAGCGTGTCCGACTCCAAGAAGGTGGTGGAGATCTGCACCCAGTACGCGCAGAAGGGGATGATCAACATCTTCCTGGGCGTCTTCTTCAGCACCCTCGCCTTCGCCTGCTTCGAGGCCTACTTCTTCGTGGGCTACCTCATCTCCATCGCCATCTTCGGTCTGTACCAGGCCCTCTTCATGGCCAACGCCGGCGGCGCCTGGGACAACGCGAAGAAGCTGGTGGAGACGGAGCTGAAGGCCAAGGGCACGGAGCTGCACGCCGCCACGGTCGTGGGCGACACGGTGGGCGACCCGTTCAAGGACACCTCGTCGGTGGCCCTGAATCCGGTCATCAAGTTCACCACGCTGTTCGGCCTGCTCGCGGTGGAGCTGTCCGTGGAGCTGGAGGCCGCGGGCCAGGGCACCCTGCTGCGCGTCTTCTCCGCGGTGTTCTTCGTCCTGTCGATGGTGTTCGTCTACCGCAGCTTCTACGGCATGCGCATCGAGAGCGCCGGCGCCAGCGAGCCCAAGGCCGCGGCGCAGGTGAAGACGGCCTGAGGGCCCCCGCCCGTCCCTGACGCGAGGGAAGGCGGGAGGAACCCGAGCGGCGGGGTGCCCCAGGCGCCCCGCCGCTTCTTCATGGGACCGCGGCTCAGCCCCCGATGCCCTCGGGGTCCGTGGCCAGCTCCCCGCCCAGGTGCATGCCCGTCTGGCAGCGGTAGTCGGTGAGCAGCGCCACCGTCAGCGTCTTCACGCCCAGGAGCACGTGCAGCCCGGCCGCCAGGGGCGCGCGCCGCGCGTACCCGAACACGAAGGGCGCCAGCACCGCGCCCAGGCCGTAGGCGTAGTCCACCAGCTCATGCGCTTCGATGGGGATGAGCTTCGTCAGGCTCAGCCGGAAGTCCGTGAGCAGCGACACGCCCACCAGCGCCCCGCCCAGGACCTGGCCGGCCCGCTTCGCCGCGCGGTCGCCGGAGAGCCGGCCCACCGCCACCATCGCGGCGCCGTTCACGTAGTCCATCACCGAGTGCACGTCCGGCGCCCCCCAGCGGCGCAGCGGCAGCCGGCCGAACAGCGGCCGCGACAGGATGCCCGCCGCGGCGCTGTGGTCCACCAGCCGGCGCCACTCGCGGTGGGCGGCGCGCTCCGGGCGCGGGGGGACGGGGGGCAGCACTGGCTCCGGGGCTCGGACCTCGTACATGACATGGCTCCTCTCCCGCCGTCGTGGGGGCGGGACCCTTGGAGCCAACGGTAGCCACGCCCTGGGACCCGAGCGCCGGCCCCTGCACGCCCGCCCGCGCCATCCAAGGGTAGGCCTGCTGACTACCCGGCGAACTGTTGACAGGTGGGCAGGGGGGCTTCCACCTACCCCGCCCCCGGGGGCAGACTGGTGTTCGCACTCAGGTCCTCACATTTCGAGAGGACCGACCGCCCCCGGGCGGTGGGTGCCGCGCCCCACCCAACAAAGAGAAGACGATTCATGGCTACTGGAACGGTGAAGTGGTTCAACGATGCGAAGGGCTTTGGCTTCATCACGCAGGACGGTGGTGGTGAGGACGTGTTCTGCCACCACAGCGCCATCAACATGGACGGCTTCCGCACCCTGGCCGAAGGCCAGAAGGTGGAGTTCGAGGTGACGCGCGGCCCCAAGGGCCTGCAGGCCCAGAACGTCCGGGCGGCTTGATCCACCCTCCCGGGTCACCCCGGGGTCCGGAAGCCCGGTCTCGCTCACGCGAGGCCGGGCTTCTTCATTTTTACAACCCACCGAGAAGGAAAAACGCGCAATTCCTTTCAAACCTTCCACCGTCCAAGGAATCAAGGGGGGGCTGGTGAAAGTCCGAAAGACGTCTGTTAGTCTTTGTTCCGCGAGGGAGGGCGCACCATGTTCGAAGTCACCAACGATGTCAGCCGTCGAACGATCACCGCGCGCATGAGCGGCTTCATGCGACCGAATGAAATGAAGGAGTACGTGGCCGTCTACAAGAAGGCCACGGACAGCTACGGCGGGGGGCGGCACCTGGTCCTGGCGGACATGCGGGGCCTGCGCCCGCTGGAGCCGGAATCCGCGAACCTGTTCTCCGAGGTCATCAACCACGGGCGCAAGAATGGCTGCGTGATGTGCGCGCACGTGTCGGACTCCACCATCGCGCGGCTGCAGACGGCCCGGGTGGCGTCGGAAGCATCCCCCAACGACGACATCACGGTGGACTGTGTGTCGCTGGAGGAAGCGCAGAACCAGCTCGCCAAGGCGCGCGTGCGCCTGCTCAACGGCGAGACCCACGCGGCCGCCGGCCGCTGAAGTCCCCCCGGGAGGGCCCCCGCGCGCGCCCCGTCTCCGGCATGGCCCGGAGCCGGCTGCCCCGCGGAAGGCGACCCCCGGGGTTGTTTCTCCATCCCCTGGATTCAAGGCTCCAAGCATCCAAGACACGGGTGACGGCTCCGTCATCCGTGTCTTTGTGTTTGCGATTGCCCGGGCATGAAGAAGGGCGCGAAGGCTGTATGCCCTCGCGCCCCGAGTGAACCGTGGCGCCCGTCACCGGGCCCTCCGCGTCAGGCCGCGCGGCCGTGCGCGGCGGGCGCGTCCGCGGGCGGCGCCGCGACCGTGTCCGGCGCGCGGGGCTTCTTGCGGCGGAAGGTCAGCTTCTCCATGGCCGCGAACACCACCGGCACCACCAGCAGGGTGAGGAAGGTGGAGGTGATGACGCCGCCGATGACGGAGATGGCCATGGGGGCGCGGAACTCGGAGCCGGTGCCCGTGCCCACGGCGGTGGGCACCATGCCGATGGCCATCGCGGCGCTCGTCATGAGGATGGGGCGCAGGCGGCGGGGGCCGGCCTTGAGCAGGGCCTCGTCCACGGAGTCGCCCTCGCGCAGGTGCTGGAGGGCGCCGTCGATGAGGAGGATGGCGTTCTTGGTGACGAGCCCCATCAGCAGGATGACGCCAATCATCGCGCCCATGCTGACGTGGTAGTTCGTGACGACCAGGCCCAGGAGCGCGCCCACCAGCGCCAGCGGCAGCGACACCATGATGGTGAACGGGTGCTTGAAGGACTCGAACTGGCTGGCGAGCACCATGTAGATGAAGACGAACGCCAGACCGAACGCGATGCCGAACGCGTCGTTCTGCTCGTCCAGGCTCTTCATCTGGCCGTCGTAGACGATGGCGTAGCCCGGGGGCAGCGGCTTCTGGGCGATGGCGGCCTTGAGCCTGGTGGCCACGTCCCCCAGCGCGGCGCCCTTGGCCAGCTGGGACACGACGGCCACCTGACGCTCGCGGTTCTCGTGCTCGATGACGCTGGGGCCGTCCTTCAGGGCCACGTCCGCCACGTCCGTCACCTGGTGCAGCCCGCGCGGCGTGGCCACCATCAGCTGGCGCACGCGCTCCGGGGTGGCGCGGTCCGCTTCGCGCAGGCGCACGCGGATGTCCGTCTCGTCGGTGCCTTCCCGCAGCTTGGCGGACACGTCACCGTCGATGGCGAGCCGCAGCTGCAGGGCGAGCGCCCCCGCGGACAGGTCCATGTCCGCGGCGCGCGCGCGGTCGATTTGAATCTGGAGCTCCGGCTTGGCCGGGTTGGAGTCCACGCGCACGTCGGAGGTGCCCAGGGTGCGCAGGATGCCGGCGATGCGCTCGGCCTCCTCGTTGACGCGCTTCAGGTCCGGGCCCACCACGCGGACCATGATGGGGAACCAGTCGCCCAGGCCTTCGATGGACGGCGGGTCCGACAGGGTGATGGCGGTGGAGACCAGGTTGGGCACGAGCAGCGCGCGGGCCTCCTCCTTGAGGACGCCAATCGTCTTCTTGCGCTTGTCCTTGGCCACCGTGAGCACGCGCAGGCGCGCCTTGTAGACGTCTCCGTTGGGGCCGACGGTGGTGTAGATGTCGGTGACCTCCGGAATCTGCTTGAGCAGCGTCTCCGCCTCCGCGGCGCGCTCCGTCGTCTGCGCGAGGTTGGCGGAGTCCGGCAGCTGCAATTCGACGATGAGCTGCGAGCGGTCCTCCGCGCTCATGAACTCCACGCCCAGGCGGCTGGCGGCGCCGAAGGACAGCACCAGCGCCAGCAGGGTGAGGCCCGCCGTCGCCCACTTGTGGCGCAGCACCCAGCCCAGGATGCGCGAATAGACGGCCTCCGTGGCCTCCAGGAAGCGGCGCAGCGCGCGGAAGACGGCGGCCTCCTGGTGCTCCTCGCCCGGCTTGCGCGCCTTGGCGAAGCGCGCGGACAGCATGGGGTCCAGGGTGAAGGAGATGAACAGCGAGATGAGCACCGCCACGGAGATGGTGATGCCGAACTGCTTGAAGAACTGGCCCACGATGCCGGGCATGAAGGCCACCGGGATGAACACCGCCACCAGGGACAGCGTGGTGGCGAGCACCGCCAGACCCACGTCCCGGGTGCCGTTGGACGCGGCGCTCATCGGGTCCTCGCCCTGCTCCAGCCGGTGGGTGATGGCCTCACGCACCACCACCGCGTCGTCGATGAGCAGGCCGATGGCCAGCGACAGCGACAGGAGCGTCATCTGGTTGAGCGAATAGCCCAGCACGTACATCACGAAGAACGTGCCCACGACGGAGGTGGGCAGCGCCAGCGCGGAGATGAAGGTGCCGCGCGGATCCAGCAGGAACATCAGGATGATGAGCACCGCCATCAGGCCGCCGAAGATGAGGGCGACCCACACCTCGTGGGTGTTGGCGCGGATGAGGTCCGACTGGTCGATGAGGAGCGTGGCCTGGAAGCCCTGCCCCACCACCGGGCCCATCTGCGCGAGCGTCTTCTTCACCGCGTCGCTGACGCTGACCGTGTTGGAGCCCGGCTGCTTCACCAGTTCCAGCACCACGGCGTCGCGGGCGTTGAGGCGCGCGGTGGTGCGGCGCTCGGCGACGCCGTCCGTCACGGTGGCGATCTCCTCCAGGCGCACCTGGGCGCCCGTGCTGCTGCGGGCGATGGGCAGCTGGCGCAGGTCGTCCACGTTGGTGAACTCGCCCATGGCGCGCACGGTGAGCTCATTGGGCCCCAGCTGGAGGCGGCCCGCGGGCAGGTTCAAATTCTCCGAGCCGATGCGCTGGGCCACCTGCGAGGGCGTGATGCCCACCGCGCGGGCCTTGTCCAGGTCGATGTCCACCTGGACCTCGCGCGTGTCGCCGCCGGTGATGCGCACCTCCGCCACGCCGGCCAGCTGCGCGAGCGCGGGCTTGATGCGGTCATCCAGCAGCTTGCGCAGCGCCTGGGACTTCATGTCCGCGGAGATGGCGTAGGTGAGGATGGGCGCGGCGGACAGGTCCACGCGGCTGACGATGGGGGCCTCCGCGTCGGTGGGCAGCTTGTTGACGGCCTGCCCCACCTTGTCGCGCACGTCCTGGACCGCGGTGTCCAGGGCGGTGCCCAGCGTGAAGGACACCACCACGGTGCCCACGTTCTCACGGCTGAAGGAGTGGATTTTATCCACGCCGCTGATGCCGGCGACCGCGTCCTCCAGGGGCTTGATGACCTGGGTCTCGATTTCGCCCGGGCCCGCGCCCTTGTAGAGGGTGTTGACCACCACCACGGGGAAGCTGACGTCCGGGTAGAGGTCGGTGCCCAGGCGCTTGAGGCCCATCACGCCCAGCACGATGAGCAGCAGGGACACCATGGCCGTGAACACCGGCCGTCGGATGGAAACGTCACTGAGAATCATGGAAGGACTCACGCACGCCGCGCCGGGGAGGCCGTGGCGAAAAGGGGTGCCTTGACGGCGACGTCTACTTCACGGAGACGCGGGTGCCGGGCGACAGGGAAGGCGTGGGGAAGTCCACCACCTGCAAGAGGGCGGACGCGGCGCGCACCACCACCTCGCGGTCGCGGCGCTCCAGGACCTGCACGTCCACGCGCTGGAGCGCGCCGTCGCTGACGATGAGGACATGGTCCCCGTTGGAGGAGGACAGCGCCGTCGTGGGCAACAGCTGCGCGTCCCGCGCCTCGCCCAGCTTCAGCACCGCGCGCGCCAGCGTGTGGGCCACGAAGCGGCCGTCCGCGTTGGGCACGGTGAGCTCCACCGGGATGCGGCGGGTGGTGGGGTCCGCGGAGGGCAGGATGGTGCGCACCACCGCCTCGTCGGTGGAGGCGCCGTTGCCCAGCGCCGCCACGCGCACCTTCACGCCCGGCTTGAGCAGCGCCCGGGCGGACTCCGCCACGGTGGTGCGGAAGGTGAGCGTGTCCAGCTGCTCCAGGGTGAAGAGCGGCGAGCCCGGCCCCACCGTGGCGCCCGTCTGGTCCGGCGCTTCGATGAGGGTCCCCGAGAAGGGCGCCTTCAGGTCATGCCGGCGGCGCGACGCGCGCACCTGGGCCAGCTGCGCCTTGGTGGCCAGCACCTGCGCCTGCGCCTGCGCGGCGGCGGCGACGGCGTTCTTGTGCTGCTGCTCGCTGACGCCCCCGCCCGCGCTCAGCTGTTCGGTGCGGTCGGCCGCGTCCTTCGCCATGGAGGCGGCGGCCTCCGCGGCGGCGACGGCGGCCTCCGCGCCGGCCACCTGCGCGTCCACGATTTCGGCGTTGAGCTGGGCGAGCACGTCGCCCTTCTTCACCGTCTGCCCCTTCTGGGCGCGCACCGTCTCCAGCCGGCCGCCGACCTCGAAGCCGACCTGGAGGCCCTGGGCGGGGTACAGCGTGCCGGTGACCTCCTCCGACTGGGAGGCCTGCACGCCGCGGGCGGCGACGACCTTCACCGCGGGCACCGGCTTGTCCGGCGCGGCGGCCGGGGTGGCGGGCGGAGCGGACGCGTTCGCCTTGTCGCAGCCGGTGAGCGCGAGCGCGGCGGCCATGCCCACGGCGGCGAGTGCACGGGAGGCGGAGGGCTTCGTGGAGGGTTTCACGGGCGTTTCCTTGGCGGACGGTGCGGGTTGGCCGCGCGGGCGTGGCGCCGGCGCGTGGAAGGCGGGGAAGGCGTGCGGGCGACGGACGCGGACCGGGGCAGGGCTTCGCGGGGCAGCGTGCCTTCGTGCATCAGGCGCTGGATGCCCACGGCCCAGGAGGCCAGGTCCGGCTTGTGCGTCAGCCGCCCCATGCGCCGGGCCAGCAGCAGGTACGTGCCCACGACGAAGGAGCCGAAGAGGCTGGGGTCCACGTCCGGGGTGTCCGGGTGCTGGCCGCGCAGCTGGTGGAACTCCCGGGCGATGCGGTCGACCTCGCGGTCCACCACGTCCCACATCACGGATTCAAAAGGGGTGCCCTGGCTGCCGACGATGAGCGTGGTGACCAGCTCGCGCCGGTCCCACATGAACTCCAGCATCTCCACGTCGAGCGAGGCCTCCATGTGGAGGAAGTGGCAGTAGCGCTCCGAACGCGTGGCGAAGTCCGCGGGGCCCGGCTGGCCGTGCTCCGCGCGGAAGCAGTCCATGCTCGCGACGCGCTGGAGGCTCAGCCGCTCCAGCTCCTGCACGAAGTCCTCCACCAGCGCCGCGAAGAGGGCCTCCTTGGAGGGGAAGTGCAAATAGAAGGCGCCCTTGGACAGGCCGCTGGCGGCGGTGATGTCGCTGATGCGCGCGCCCTTCACCCCCCGCCGCGCGAACTCCGTCCGCGCGGCCGCGATGAGCGCGCTTCGGGCTTTGGGGTCGGCGGGGCGGGGCATGGCGGACGCATTCCTAACCCGCGGGTCAGAAATAAAACAACCATTCCTGAACGCCGGGTCAGGAATCCGAGGGGCGTGTCGGCGCGGGGCGCAGGAGGGCGGAGCAGAGCGGACACGCGGGAGGTGCGTGGGGGGTGTCCCGGCGGTGGAGGTCCAGGATGGCGCGGGAGACCTCCGCCAGCTCCCGGCGCACCTCGCGGCGGGCGCCCTTCACGCGCTGGATGCGCATGTCGTCATAGCCGGTGGTCTGGTGGCGCATCCAGGCGATGACGGCGGCCTCGGCGCGCCGTTCAATGGGGATGCGCTCCGTGCGGGCCACGGTGCCGCTGCCCACGGGGGTGGCGTGGCCGGCGACGAGGACGGCCAGGCGCTTGGCGTGGGGGAGCCACGCGGGGCTGAAGGCGAGGAAGCGCAGCACGGCGTTGGCGAAGTCGACCTCGTAGACCTCCTGCTCCCGGGCGCGGCGCTCACGGCCCTGGGCCAGCTTCTTCGCGTAGGCGGGGGTGGCGCGCTCCCCCTCCAGGGCGGCGCGGGCGTGGGCGATGTGGGCCGCTGGCGCCCAGACGCCCCGGGAGAAGAGCTTGCGGCCCACCTTCTCCACCACGGTCCAGGAGGGGCCGGCGGCCTTCACGCGGCGGGTCAGGCCGGCGTCGCCAGGGGGGAGGAGGGCCCAGCCCTCGGGAACGGAGAGGAGGCGGCCGTCCTGGGCGCGCACGCGGCGGGGGTCGGCCGTGGGGCCGACCGTCAAGGAATCAGGCATGTCGGGTGTCCGAAAGGGCCGGCTGCATAGCACGCCCCTTCACACCCTGGTAAATGCCCCCGGGTGCGCGCCCGACGCAACGGAGCGCGCGCGAGGAGGCCCCTTTCTTCGTGGGAAGCGCCGGCATGTCCCTTCTCAGGCTCACCTTCCTCGGCACCTCCGCCGCGCAGCCCACGCTGCATCGAGGGCTCTCCGGCCTGGCGGTGAAGGCGGACGCGGATCTGCTCCTGTTCGACTGTGGCGAAGGCAGTCAGCGCCAGATGGTGCGCTTCGGCACGGGCTTCACCGTGGACGCGGCCTTCTTCACGCACTTCCACGCCGACCACTACCTGGGAATCATCGGGTTCCTGCGCACGCTGGGGATGATGGGCCGGACGGCCCCCATGCACCTGTATGGGCCGCCCCCCGCGCGCCGGCTGCTCCACCAGGCCGTGCACCTGGGGCTGGAGTCGACGGCCTTCCCGGTGGAAATCCATGAATTGAAGGACGGGGACGTGGTGCGCCGGGGTGGCTACTCCGTGCACGCGGTGGGCGTGGACCACCGCATCCACGCGCTGGGCTACGTGCTGGTGGAGGACGGGCGTCCGGGGCGCTTCCACCTGGAGAAGGCGCGGGAGCTGGGCGTGCCGGAGGGGCCGGCCTTCGGGAAGCTCCAGAAGGGCGAGCCGGTGACGCTGCCGGACGGGCGCGTGGTGAAGCCGGAGGACGTGCTGGGTGAGTCACGGGCCGGGCGGCGGCTGGTGATTTCCGGCGACACGCGGCCCTGCCCCGCGCTGACGCTGGCGGCGAAGGACGCGGACCTGCTGGTGCACGAGTCCACCTTCTCCGACGACGAGCAGGCGCGCGCGCTGGAGACGCGGCACTCCACGGCGCGGGAGGCGGGACAGGTGGCGCAGGCCGCGGGGGCGAAGCGGCTCATCCTCACCCACCTGTCCAGCCGCCACGACACCGACCCCGGCCGGCTGCTCACGCAGGCGCGCGAGGCGTTCAAGGGGCCGGTGGAAGTGGCCTTCGACGGCCTCACCGTGGAGCTGCCGCTGCGCGACTGAGCTTGCCTCGCGCAGCGGGCGGCCGGTGGGCGTGGGGGGGCTACTCGATCTTCTTCGCCTCGGCCTGGAGGGAGGAGGCGGCGGCGGGGTCCACCTTCTGGAGCAGCTGCCACTCCAGCTCCGAGTCACGCCTCATCTGGGAGTTGCCGGCGCCGACCACGGACTCGCCCTGCTGCTGGGGGCGGCCGTCGGTGTTGTCCGCGCCGCGGGACTCGGTGCGGTCCTGGCGGCGGAACTCCACGGAGCACTGGCCAGGGCCACGCTCGGTGCCGCGCACGTGGTAGCGCGCGTAGGACGTGCCCAGGGAGGACGGCGCGCTCGTCATGAGCCACTCCGTCGTCCCCTCGTAGCCCTCCTGGCCCTTCATCATGGAGAACCCCTTCTCCTTGAGCACGGCGAGGGCCTCCGGCCACACCTCCGCGATGGGCTTGCGGTAGACGTGCGTCATGGCCTTGTCCTCCAGGTACGCCTGCTGCCGGCGCGCTGCGCAGCCGGTGAAGGCCAGGGCGAGGACGGACACCACGAGCAACGCCGGGATGCGGGACGACGACTTCAAGGAATTCATGCTCCAGACTCCATGAAAGGGAAGGCGATTGCGGAACATCACCCGGGGCGGCCTTGAAGCCAAGTCCCGGACGGTCCGTGAAAGGGATTGCCTCCAACAGGCAACCTTCATTTCCTAGGAGCCCCGCCACGCTCCGGTGATGCGTGAGACGTCGCACATCCGCGCACGGGAGGTGGCGGCGGGCGCGGCGGCGGGGCCATGCTGGCGGGCAGCCATGATTCCCATCAGCGACGACAACCCGACCCTGCGCACCCCGGTGATGACGTACCTGCTGCTGGCGGCCCTGGGCCTCACCTGGGTGTTCTTCCAGGGGGCGGGCCTGAACGTGGTGACGCTGGCCACCAGCATCTGCGAGCTGGGGCTGGTGCCGGGGGAGCTCACGGGACGCGCGCCGCTGGGCCAGGCGGTGCCGCTGGGAGACGGGCTCGCCTGCGTCGTGGACCACGACGCCCTCAACCGCGTCACGCCGCTCACGTCCATGTTCCTGCACGGCAGCTGGGGGCACCTGCTGGGCAACGTGCTGTTCTTCTGGGTCTTCGGCAACAACATCGAGGACAGCATGGGGCGGCTGCGCTTCCTCGTCTTCTACCTGGTGTGCGGGCTGGTGGCGGCGGCGGCGCACGTGGCGGTGGACCCCACGTCGCCGGTGCCCACGGTGGGCGCGTCGGGGGCCATCGCGGGGGTGCTGGGCGCGTACCTGGTGCTCTACCCGCGCGTGCGGGTGAACATGCTCTTCATCCTCTTCCTCTTCATCCGCGTCATCCCCATCCCGGCGTGGGGCGTGCTGCTGTGGTGGTTCGTGCTCCAGCTCATCACCGGCCTGCCGCAGCTGATGACGCTCCGGCCGGACGTGTCCGGCGGCGTCGCGGTGTGGGCGCACATCGGCGGCTTCGTGGCGGGCATGGTGCTCATCAAGCTGTTCGAGAACCCGCGCTACACGTCCCAGCGCACGACGTGGCGGCACCGGCTGCACCCGAACCACCCCTGATGTCCCTGGCCCGCCCGGCGGCCGGGGAGGCGGGCCCCCGCTGGTGACAGGTGCCGATGCGACGGAGCGCCCCGAGATTGGTGGGTGATGTTCTTCGCATCGTGAGGAGGCGGGCATGGGGGCGGACAACCAGCCGGAAGGCATGTGCGTCGAGACGCCGGCCCGGCGCAAGCGGGTGCTCATCCTGGGCGGGGGCTTCGCGGGGATGTACGCGGCGCTGCACCTGGAGCGGCGGCTGGGCGGGCGCGACGACGTGGAGGTGACGCTGGTCAGCCGCGACAACTACTTCCTCTTCACGCCCATGCTCCATGAGGTGGCGGCGAGCGACCTGAACGCGAGCGCCATCGTCATTTCCCTGCGCAAGCTGCTGCCGCGCCTGTCGTTCGTGGAGGGCGACGTCACCGGGCTGGACCTGGAGGCGAAGCAGGCCCTGGTGGCGCACGGCGGACTGGACGGCCACAGCCACGCGGTGCCGTACGACTACGTGGTGCTGGCCATGGGTTCGGAGACGAACTACTTCGGCAGGCAGGGCCCGCGCGAGCACTCGCTGACCATGAAGACGCTGGGCGACGCGATGCTCCTGCGCAACTCCCTCATCGACCGGCTGGAGGAGGCGGACGCGGACTGCGTGACGGCGGGGCAGCGCAACGCCATCGTCACCTTCGTGGTGGTGGGCGGCGGGTTCGCGGGCGTGGAGACGGCGGGGGCCATCAACGACTTCGTCCATGGCGCCCTGCCCTTCTACCCGAACATCCAGCACGCCAACGTGCGCGTGATGCTGGTGCACGGCGGCGAGGAGGTGCTGCCGGAGCTGGGCCAGGACCTGGGCGCGTACACGCGCAAGAAGCTCATCGAGCATGGCGTGGAGGTGCGCACGGGCACTCGCGTGGAGGACGTGACGGAGACGGGCGTGCTGCTCCCGGATGGCTCCGTGGTGCCCACGAAGACGGTGGTGTGGGTCGCGGGCGTCACGCCGCCCTCCCTCCTGAAGAAGCTGCCCTGCGAGAAGGTGCACGGCCGCCTCAAGGTGAACGAGCGCATGGAGGTGCCCGGCTTCCCGGGCGTGTGGGCGCTGGGCGACTGCGCGTCGGTCCCGGACCTCACCCAGGGCGGCAAGCCCTGTCCGCCCACCGCGCAGCACGCGATGCGCCAGGGCAAGCAGGCGGCGCTCAACGTGTGCGCGGCGCTGAAGGGCCAGCCGGGCAAGGTGTTCCGCTACAAGATGCTGGGGCAGCTGGCGGCCATTGGCCAGCGCGCGGGCGTGGCGCGCATCCTGGGGCTGAAGTTCTCCGGCACCTTCGCGTGGTTCCTCTGGCGCACCATCTACCTGGCGAAGCTGCCGAAGCTGGAGACGAAGCTCCGCGTGGCGATGGGCTGGACGCTGGACCTGTTCTTCCGCAAGGACGTGGTGCAGTTGATTGGCCCCCGGGAGCTGGATCAGCTCACGCTCCCCGCCGGGCCCCTGCCCAGCCGGGGACAGGCGCGTCAGGTGCAGGCGCTCCACCCCCGGCCCCAGCACTGAGGCCCGCGCTCAGCCGAGCGGGGGCAGGTGGTGCAGCAGCCGCTCCAGGTCGGGCTGGAGCTCATCCGGCGAGGCGCTGGCGAGCTCCTCGTGGGAGTGGGTGCCCCAGGTGACGGCGTAGGTCTTGAGGCCCGCGGCCTGCCCCGCGCGCAGGTCCAGCGTGGTGTCCCCCACCATCCACAGCCCGCCGGTCCCCAGCGCCGCGAGCGCGTGGTGGAGGACGTCCGGCGCCGGCTTGTGCGGGAAGCCGTCCGTGCCCTGCACGTGGTGCAGCAGGTCCGCCAGCCCCATGGCGTTCACGAAGCGGCGGGCCATGTCGCCGCGCTTGGTGGTGGCGACGGAGAGCAGGTAGCCCCGCTCGCGCAGGGTGCGCAGCACGCGCTCCACGCCGGGGAAGGGCCGCGAGCGCTTGTGGAAGTGGAGCGGGTAGTGCTCGCGGTAGGCCACGCAGAGGGAGGTGACGTGCGCGGGCGCGAAGCGCGCGTACATCGCCTCCAGCGGCTGTCCGATGAGCGCCCGCACCTCCGCGACGGAGGGCGCCGGCAGGCCATGGTGCGTGAAGCCGTGGAGGAAGCTGTCGATGATGTCCGGCAGCGAGTCCACCAGCGTGCCGTCGAGGTCGAAGAGGATTCCGCGCGAGATGACCGTGTTCACGCGCCGTTCCATACGCCGTCCGCGAGCGTCGTGCACGGGTTGTGCGGCGCGGTCCTCATCCAGGCCCACCGGGCAGGCGTCCGGACTGGCCGGCGCGCACCGCGTGCGTCAGAGTGCCGCGCGCGATGCCCCGGGACGGATGCCCGGGGCCGCTTGCTAGGAGCGGGTGCGCGGATGATGCGAGGACGTCTCGGTTGGACCCTGGGAGCCCTGCTCCTGCTGGTGGGCACGGCGGGCTGCTCCAAGCGCGTGCCAGAGGCGGCGGCTTCGGAGCATCCGGCCGTCCCCGGCGTGCCCACGGTGTACGTGGCGAAGCGCATCCGCACGTTGGATGCGGCGAGGCCGGAGGCGCAGGCGCTCGCGGTGCGTGACGGCAAGGTGCTCGCCGTGGGCACCCGTGAGGAGGTCCTGGCGGCCGTGGGCCCCACCGCTCGGGTGGTGGAGCTGGGCGACGCGACGGTGGTGCCCGGCCTCACCGACTCGCATGGGCACCTGGCGGGGCTGGCGAGCGCGCTCGTGGGCGTGCGGCTGGAAGGCACCGCGACCCGGGACGAGGTGCGCGACCGGCTGTCCAAGGCGCCCCCCACCGCGTACCAGGGCGAGTGGCTGCTGGGACAAGGCTGGGACCAGAATCACTGGCCGGAGAAGGCCTTCCCCACGCACGCGGACCTGGACGCGGCGTTCCCCCGGACTCCCGTGGCGCTGGGGCGCGTGGATGGCCACGCGCTGTGGCTCAACAGCGAGGCGCTCCGCCGCGCGCGCATCGATCGGAACACGAAGGATCCACGAGGCGGCCGCATCCTGCGCGGCCCGGACGGCGAGCCCACCGGCGTGCTGGTGGACAACGCCATGGACCTGGCGGCGTCGGCGTTGCCCGCGCCCACGGACGCGCAGCGCGCGGCGCGGCTCACCGCGGCGCTGGAGCACTGCGCGCGCGTGGGCCTCACCGGCGTGCACGACGCGGGCATGGACCTGCGCACCTTCCGGCTGCTCCAGGACTGGGACAAGGCGGGCACCCTGCCCCTGCGCATCTACGCCATGGCGGATGGACAGACGGCGGACCGCGAGCAGTACCTGAAGGACGGTCCCTTCCAAGGCAAGCTCCTGACGATGCGCGCGGTGAAGCTCACCCTGGACGGCGCGCTGGGCAGCCGCGGCGCGGCGCTCCACGCGGCCTACAGCGACGAGCCCGGCCACCAGGGACTGCTGCTCCTGTCGCCGGAGGAGTACGCCGCGCGCGTGCACGCCTTCGTCGCGCGGGGCTTCCAGGTCGCGACGCATGCGATTGGCGACCGCGCCAACACGCTGGTCCTGGACACGCTGCTGCATGAGATGGAGGCCACCGGGAAGAAGGACGGCCGCCACCGCGTGGAGCACGCGCAGATCATGACGGAGCAGGACATCGCCCGGCTGGGCGCGAACGGCTTCGTGGCGAGCGTCCAGCCCACGCACGCCACCAGCGACATGCCCTGGGCGCAGACGCGCGTGGGCCCGGAGCGCATCCACGGCGCCTATGCGTGGCAGAAGCTGAAGGCCGCGGGCGCGGTGCTGACCTTGGGCAGCGACTTCCCGGTGGAGCGGCCGGACGTGCTCGCGGGGCTGTACGCGGCGCGCACGCGGCAGGACGCCAGCGGCCAGCCGCCCGGGGGATGGCAGCCCGACCAGCGCCTGAGCGGAATGGAGGCGCTGGAGGGCTTCACGGTGGGCGCGGCCTACGCGTCGTTCGCGGAGGACCGGCGCGGCCGGCTGAAGCAGGGCCAGGACGCGGACTTCGTGGCGCTGTCGGTGGATCCGGTGGACGCGCCACCTGCGGACCTGCTCACCGCGCAGGTCCGGATGACGGTGGTCGCGGGCCGCGAGGTGTTCCGCGCGGACGCGAAGTAGCGCGGGCGCCCCGGGGCGGGCCTACAGGTCCGCCTCGTAGGCGAGCGACTGGATGCGCTGGTTGACGTCCTCCTGCAGGCGGGCGCGCTCCTGCTCCAGCCGCTCCAGCTCGCGGCCAATGGTCTCCAGCCGGTCCTCCTGCGCGTTGAGCTTGGTGACGAAGCGCTCCACCAGCTCGCGCTGGGAGGCGCCGCTCTTGAGCGAGTCGATGTTCGCGCGGATCCGCTCCTGGTCCTTGAAGAGCTGGGTGCGCTCCTCGTTGAAGCGCTGGCCGTCGCGGGTGAGCTGGGCCAGCGTCTCGCGCACCGCCACCACGTCGCGCAGCACCTGGGCGACGCGCGGGTCGATGAAGCGCGAGTCGAGGAAGAACGCCACCTGGTCCAACCCCAGGTTGCCGATGTGGTACTGGCGCTGTCCCCGGGTGCGCTCGGTGACGGTGAGCGTGTCGGAGGCGCCCGGCGCCAGGTCGCGCTTGAAGCGCCAGAAGCCGTCCGTGGTCTCCGCGGGGACATCCGTGTCCTTCAGCTCCCAGCCGGTGCGCGGGTGCTCCACGTAGAGCACCTGGGGGCGCTTCGCCTTGTTGCGCGCGAGGACCTTGGTGCGGCGCTGGTGGTAGAACTCGACCACCAGGGTGCCCCGGTGGAGCTGCGCGCGGAACACCGGGCCGTCCTCCTGGTCCTCCTCCACGGACACGGTGCAGGAGAGCTCCACGGCGTAGGGGACGAAGCGCACGTCGTCGGGCTTGAGGGTGTCGAGCATCGCCTCGCCCACGTAGGTCTCGTCCTCCGTGATGGTGACGGGGCCGCCCTCCAGCGTGAGGCCGGTGGTGTTCTTGAACTCGATGCACGCCATCGGGTTCTTCTCGCGCGTGGCGCGGTTGTAGAGCAGCACGCGGCGGCCCGCGAAGGGGCGGTGCAGGATGGGCACGAGCGCGCTCTGGTTGCGGTGCACCGTCACGGGGCGGTCCACGCCGTACTCGAAGAGGTCGCCCACCTCCTTGGTCACGGTCTTCACCTGCGTGCTCTGCTCCAGCCGCTCACGCATGATGCGCGGACCGCCGCCCCCCACGGCGCCCGGGCCCCCCTTGCGCCGCGGGGCGGGCGCGGGAGACGCGGCCACGGGCCCCATGCTTGACATGGGGGCCTCGCCCCGGCTGCCGAAGCCGCCTTCGGAGTCCATGTCGGGTGCGAAGGCGCTCTCGTGCGCCTCCTCGGGGATGACGGGCGCGACGCCGGTCTCCGAGCGCACCTCCACGATGGGCCTGCGCAGGTAGCGGGGGTTGTAGAGGTCGTGGACGAAGGACACGGGCAGGCCGGCGATGAGCGACAGCTCCACGTCCACCCAGTCCTCGTCGCCGGTGTTGTCCACCAGGGCCCAGCCCTGGAGGAGGGGCGGCTTCGCCTCGTCCAGGAGGATGCGGTAGCTGGTCTTCCACACGGGGGACTCCAGCACGTAGCTGACGAACAGCTCGCGCGGGCCCTCTCCGGCGGTGAGGATGGACAGCCGCTTGGAGTCCTTCTTGTACGAGGACATGACGGTGGCCAGGTAGAACTCCAGATCCTTGCGCACGGCCTCGTCGAGGAACTCCAGCTCGCCCAGCTCCAGCACGTCGAAGGTGCGCAGCGAGGCGCCGACGAGCAGCGTGAGGAAGGGGCGCACGACGCTGGCCTCACCCTGGACGACGGGAAGGGATTCGAGTCCGACGATGGCGCCCTCCACCTGGGCACCTCCGACGCGAGCGCGGACGCGGGCGCCCTTCACCTGGCCGAGCAGCGCGGTGAGGCTGCCATGTTCGGGGATGCGGATGGTGGCCTCGGAGAGCAGCTGCTCCAGGGGCTTGGTGGAGTCGTAGCTCACGGCCGACACGGAGCCGCCGGACAGGTCCAGCACGGTCATGGACTTGAGCACGTCGTTCATGTCGCGCGCCTTGAAGTCCAGGTGCGCGGTCTCGCTGCCGGTCACCTTGCCCCGGCGCTCGAAGTAGCCGACGCCGTGCTTGTAGAGGACGACTCGGCGGATGGACAGGGGCGTGGGCATGCGCGGGGCTCCGGAAGCGGGGAACAGGGGTGAGGGTCTAACAGCGCTGGGGCGATGGTTGCCACCAGGAGGCATTGTTTGGCGGAAACGCCTCTCCATGCCTCAATGGCAGACAAGGCGCGCCGCGAAGGCCCGGTTCGAGCAAACCCTCGCCAAGCGCTTCGCCGCCTCCGTGGCGGGGACTTCACGGCGTCGCCCACGGCCCACTCCTGTCGACAAGGACACGTTGTCCCCGCACGGCGACCCACGGTCCGCGCGGGACCGCATCGGGCTCCGGTTATCTAGCGTGCCTGTCCCTCCCGAGGACCACCGCATGCACCGCACTTCCTTCAGGCCCTTCCTCCTGTGCGCCGCGCTCGCGCTGGGAACCAGCTGCGAGAGCATGAAGCCTCGCGCGACGTCCCCCGCCAATGGCACCACCGCCACCGAGCAGCCCGACGTCGCGCCACCGCCCATCGCTGTCGCGCAGCAGGAGGACGCGGGGACTGTCTCCTCCGTCACCAGCGCCTCGCCATGGCAGCGCGCCCGCGTGGGCGACCGCGTGGAGTATGCCTTCTCCGCCCACCGGGGCCGTCCCGGCGCGGAGCGCGGCGCGGGCGTGGCCGGCCACGTCAGCCTGGAGGTGGTCGCCGTCCAGGCCCCGTGGGCATGGCTCACCGTCACGTTCACGGATGATCAGGGCAAGCCCCTGCCCCACCCGCGCCTGTCCCAGCCCCGCGTCCTGCCCATGCGCATGGAGCAGACACAACCCTGGGACACCGAACACCGGGGCCAGCGCTCCACCGAACAGACCACCGCCGCCGGACGCGACTGGGACGCGCAGCGCTTCCTGGACGACCGCCGCCCCAGCGACGGCCCTCTCGAGAACCGCCTCTATGCCACGAAGCCGGGGCCGCTCTACCTCACCCACGGCCTGCTCGATGCCAGCACCACCCTCTCCGGCTTCGGCGTGAGCGGCAGCCAGCAGCTCACGCTCGTGTCCTTCCGCCAGGGCACCGACGCCGTGGGCGCCCTCCCCGCGCTCGAGCGGCCCTGGGGCCCCGGCACTTGGTACGACGTGCGCCAGGACGTCTCCGGCACGCCCTCCGTGCGCCGCGTCTGCCTGGGCGCCGAGCGCGGCTTCCTCCTGCGCAAGGAAGCGACCGGCCCCACCGGCGACGCCCCGTGCGCGAACTTCCTGGAGGCCGAAGCCACGCCCCTGGAAGAGGCCCTGCTCACCACCGTCAGCGAGGCCATCCGCCTGCCGCGGCAGTGGCCCCCCGTCGCCGCTGGCACCCCGCCGGCGCGCCGCGAGACCTTCACCGTGGGCCAGCACCCCATCCCCGCCGTCGTCTTCGAAGCCCCCCTGGGAGAGGGCCTCGAGCGCCGCGCGCAGGTCGCCACCTACGCCGCCGAACCGTGGGGCGCCGCGCTCCACGGGCTCGCGGATGAAGCCCGCTTCACCGCGCTGTCGGAGACCGTCTTCCGCGCCCCAGCCAAGGGCCCGCGCGTCGCCGAGGATGGCGCCTCGCTGGCGGGCTGGGGGCGGTGGGTCGTGGACGGCGGGAAGTAGGCCCCGCCGTCGTCAGTCACACGTGCGGCGCGCCGGCTTGTTCGCGCGGCACTGCGCCACGGACGGGAGCGCGTCGCGCGCCTCGTCCGCCACCTCCTCCACCTGACGCGCGCACTCGTGCGCCGCCAGCGTGCCCTGGACGCCGAACAGGCCCATCACCTCGCGGCACCGCTTCTGGAACGACTCCACCCCGGCCACGAAGAGCGGCTGCATGACCTCCGGCGAGAACGCGTAGCCGCTCGCCGTCTCCAGCCCCGACTCCGGCTTGAACATCCACGCGCTGCGCCAGCTGGTCGCCACCTGGTCGAAGCGCGCCGCCCCCATCCACACCGCCTGCCCCGGCTCCGGCGCCACCAGCGTCGGCGGCTGGAAGCCCGGGCCCTTGCGGCGGCAGAAGTCCTCCGTCGCGCCGCGCAGCGTGCAGACGTTGTACTCGCCCAGCCGCCGCGTCACCGCGAGCAGCTCCGCCTGCTGCACCTCCGCCACCCGCGGCTGCGCCGAGAACAGCTCAATCGTGCGCAGCAGCACGTCCACCGCGTTCTTCGGGTCATTCGCCGGAGCCGGCGTCGGGGCGCCCGTCGAGATCACCAGCACCCGCTCCGCCCCGCGCTGCACCGCCTGCAGCAGCGGCAGCCCCGAGCGCACCCCGCCGTCGTAATACGTCCCCGTGCGATGACCCGACGCCGACGGCAGCCGGGTGACGGGATCCGACAGCACCGGCTCCACGATGGACGCCACGATGGCCCGGGTCATCCCCCGCTTGCGCTCCGCGTCCGTCGCCCCCGCCTTGAAGTCCGCGGGGTCCTGGTCGCTCACCCCGAACACGTCGCCCGTCTGGAAGTCCACCGACACCGACACCAGCTCCGTGCCGTTGTGGAACATCCCCGGGTGGACCACCTGATCCAGCTTCGTGTACATGCCGTCGAAGCGCACCAGGCCCCGCGTGTCGTCCGCCAGGTTCCACAGCCACGTGGAGTTCACGCAGTACAGGTCCGACTCCACCGTGCACGTGTAGTTGCCCATCAACAGCCGGCGCGCGTTCGCCTCCTGGCCCGGCGTGTGGAACAGGTCCACCAGCGTGCTGATGAGCGCGCCCGTGCTCGTCCCCGCCGCCAGGTCGATGCGCGCGTCCCCGCACCCCTCCGGCGCGGGCTTGCCCCGGCACTGCTCCAGGATGCCCAGCAGCCGCCAGATGGCCCCCGCGCTGAACGCGCCGTTGGCCCCGCCGCCGCTCAACACCACCGCGTTGGTGGGCCGCCGCAGGTCCCTGCGCCACGTCCGCGCCCGCACGTAGGCCGCCGCGGACGCCGCGCCCTGCTGGATGCCCTGCGCGAGCACCTCGCGCGGCAGCGGCACCTGCAGCGTCTGCTGCAACGCCGCCAGCGACGGCCCGATGCCCATCGCGTTCGAGAGGAAGCGCTCCGCGTCCACCTCTTCCTCGGACGGCGCCGCCACGGAGAAGGACTGCACCGGCAGCGGCACGCCCCACGCCGACGCCTTCACCACCCGGTCGACGAAGCCCGTGCGCGCGTCATTCTCATAGCAGGACGCCGTGTCGCCTCCGGCGCGCTGGACGAGACAGGCCGTCATGTCCAGCACCACGTCCGGCGAGGCGCCCAGCGCCTCCATCCACGTGCCCGCGCGCCCGGTGTCCACGTACGCGTCCGTCAACTGCGCGTACGTCAGCCCCGCCACGCGCTCCACCGCCGGCACCCGCGTGGGCGCGTCCGCGGGATTGGAGGGCGCGTTGAGCGTGTCCAACACGATGTCCGTCCGCAGGAAGCTGCAACCGCTCGCCGTGGCGAGGAGGAACGTCAACAGGAGCGTGGGGTGACGGCGCATGAGGACGCCTCCTTCTGGGATGACCGAGCCTGCCTCCTCCTTAATCGAACCGCCCGAGCCCCGGCCATCACTTGAACCGTCTGTCATCCGCAATCGCGCAAAGCGCCGCTCGCGACGCGGCGCGGTGCGGCTAGCATGCGCCCCCATCTGGGAGGCGGAAAAGACAGATGGTTGAGTATGACCCGCATCGCTGGTGGAGCTACTTCCACTACCTCCGTGGTTCGATGGTGAGGGAAATCGTCGGCCGGGTGTTGTTGTGCGTCGTCTGGGCGGTCGCGGTGGTGGCCTTCTCCCAGAACGTGCGAAACGTGGGCGTCGCCCCGACGGTGCACACGCTCTCGGGCATGGCGCTGAGCCTGCTGCTCGTGTTCCGCACCAACGCCTCCTATGACCGCTTCTGGGAGGGCCGAAAGCTGTGGGGCGGCATCGTCAATGAGACGCGCAACCTGCTGCGTGCGGCGGAGGTCTTCCTGGGCCCCACGCCGCTCTTCGCGCCGCTGGTGCGCTGGACCGCGACGTTCCCCTTCGCCACCGCCGCGTGGCTGCGCGGCCAGCAGCGGCACCTGGGGAGCCAGGCGGACCTGCTGCCCCCGTCCGACGTCCAACAGACGCTGGCGGGCCAGCACGTGCCCCTGGCGGTGGCCCGCAGGATGACGGCCGTGTTGGACGAAGGACGAAAGCAGGGGCTGTATCCGGAGTACGTGCAGATGCAGCTCGACCAGAACGTGCAGCTGCTCATTGACTACCTGGGCGGGTGCGAGCGCATCCACAAGACCCCCATGCCCTTCGCGTACATGGTGCACCTGCGCCGCGCGCTCATCCTCTACTGCTTCACCCTGCCCTTCGCGCTGGTGGACACCTTCGGCTGGGTGACGGTGCTGGCCACCTTCCTCGTGGCGTATGTCTTCTTCGGCATCGAGGAGATTGGCGTCGAAATCGAAGACCCCTTCGGCGTCGACGACAACGACCTGCCGCTCGACAGCATCTGCCAGGGCATCCAGTCCACCTTGCTGGCGTTCCTGCCGGAGCCTCCCCTGAAAGCCCATGACGACTCCGCCACCTGAAGCCCCGGCCCCCCACGTGAACACCGTCCTCTTCCAGCTCAAGTGGAAGGCCGAGCTGCGCGCCAGCGGCGCGATGACGCCCCGCGTGCCCGTGCAGTTCGTCGCCGAGCAGGGGCGGGCCCTGCGCGTCATCGACCTGAGGGACAAGGAGGAGCTCACGGGCATCATGGGCCACATCCCCGGCTCGCTGTGGGTGCCCCTGGAGCGCATCGCGGAGGTCGCCAGACACCTGGACCCGGACGTGCCCGTGGTGCTGGTGTCGCACAGCGGGCGGCGCGCGGGGCTCGCGGCGCAGTACCTCCACGCGCTGGGCATGCGGTACGTGGCGGCGCTGGCGGGCGGGATGATTGCCTGGCGCACCGCGGGCTACTCCACCTCGCGCCGCGCGGCCCCCTTCGAGCGGAGCCTCACCGCGCCCGCCTTCGCACCGGAGGAGGGCCCCAGCGCGGGGCCGCTGACGAAGGAGCACCTCGAGCGGCACGTGGGCGACCCCAGCCAGGTGCGGTGGGCGCGGCTGTCCGCGCTGCTGATGACGGGCCGGCGCTCGTGCGTGGACGGCCGCGACGAGCAGGGCGTCATCGGGACGCCGGGCGGCGACGCGGGCGAGTTCCTCCTGGCGCTCGCCGCCGTGGAGCGCGTCACCGGCGCCCTGTTCGACGACAAGACGGTGGAGGAGGTGCTCTTCCAGGAGCTGGAGGTGTTCGGCCGCTTCTACATGCACACCGACACGCACGCGTGGGAGACGCTGGTGGCGGCGCTCGCGAGCGACCCGGGGCTCTCCGCCCACCGCCTGCCCGACCTGAAGGATGAGGCGGGGTGGCACGCCTTCGTGGACCACCCGCCGGTGGAGCTGCGCCCCACGGTGCTGGAGCGCCTGCTGGAGCCCGCGCACCTGGGCTGCGGCCACCTGAAGCTGATGCTCACGCGGCCCCAGGACTACGGCGTGCGGCCGGACCTGGTGCGCGCGTTCCTGCGCGCGTACCACGGCCTGCGCTGGCAGGGCGTGCCGGAGCTGGAGTTCGTCACGCTCTCCGGCGTGCACGACGAGGCGGCGGTGCTCACGGTGTACGTGGAGGAGGACCTCTGGGACATGACGTCCATCCCGCTGGTGTCGCCGTCCGTGGGTCCCAAGCAGGTGTTCGTCGCGCACCCGCAGGTGGCGGCCAAGCACCGCGACCACTACGTGGAGTTCTTCCGGCGCCTCACCCGGTGGGTGAAGCTGGAGCCCCATCAGGTGGAGCCGCTGCGCACGGAGATGAACGCCATCGCGGCCACGCAGCTGGGCCACACGCTCAAGAGTCTGGCCAACGGGCTGCCCCTCTTCGAGGCGCGCTTCGAGGGCACCGACCGGGTGCGCGTGGTGGAGGCGGGCAAGGTGTAGCCCCGCCAGCGGGCCCGGGCGCCCTCGCTCGTTGGAGGGGGCCCGGTGGCCGCGTCCCGCGACTACTGCGCGACGGAGACCTTCACTTCGATGTTGCCGCGCGTGGCGTTGGAGTACGGGCACACCTGGTGGGCCGCCTCCATCAGCTGCTGCGCCTCCTCGTGGGGGATGCCCGGGAGGATGCCCTGGAGCTCCACCGCGAGGCCGAAGCCACCCTCGGGCGTCTTGCCGATGGTGACGGTCGCCTTCACGCCGGCCTTCTCATCCAGCTTCTTGCCGGCCTTGCCCGCCACCAGGCGCAGCGCGCTCTCGAAGCAGGAGGAGAAGCCCGCGGCGAAGAGCTGCTCGGGGTTGGTGGCCGTCGTCTTGCCGGAGCCGCCCAGCTCCTTGGGCATGGCCAGCTCCAGGCCGTCCAGCGGGCTGTCCGTGAGCAGCAGCCGGCCGTTGCGGCCGCCGTGCGTGACGGCGGTGGTGGAGTAGAGCTTCTGCGCGATCGTGACCTGGGCCATGGCGTTGCTCCTTCGTGAGTGATTGCTGCGTGTCTGGGAACTACCTTGAAATCTTTTCGAACAGCCGCTGGATGTCCCGGCGCAGCCGGGTCATCTCCTCCAGCGAGAGGCCGGTGCGGCAGGCGATGGCCTCCGGGATGGCCGCGGCCTTGCGGCGCAGCGTCCGGCCCTGCGACGTGAGCGACACGCGCACCGACCGCGCGTCCTCCGTGGACCGCTCGCGGCGCACCAGCGCCAGCGTCTCCAGCCGCTTGAGCAGCGGCGTGAGCGTCCCTGAATCCAGGTACAGCTTCTCCCCCAGCTCCTTCACCGACACCCCGTCCGTCTCCCACAGCACCAGCATCACCAGGTACTGCGGGTACGTCAGCCCCAGCTTCGCCAGCAGCGGCGTGTAGGTCTGCACCATCGCCCGCGACGCGGCGTAGAGCGGGAAGCACAGCTGCAGGTCCAGGCGGAGGAGGTCTTCCGACGACATGGAGAATATGTAGTGCGCAATTGAATTGCGCGCAACTGAATCGGAGTTCGGCGGGAAGGTGGGAGGGGGTGCGGCGTGTTTCCCGCCGGGCAGGGCCGTGGTACAGCCGCCACCCCCGGAGTGCCCGGGAACTGTCGAGGACGAGGGATGCTGAGGACGGTCACCGCCACGCGCTACGTGACGCCCTTGCGCGAGGGGGGCTCGCTGCCCGCCATCGTGGAGGCGAACGACGCGGGGCTCTATGTCGTGAAGTTCCGTGGAGCGGGCCAGGGGGCCAAGGCGCTCATCGCCGAGCTGCTGGCGGGCGAGCTGGCGCGCGTGCTGGGCCTGCGGGTGCCGGAGCTGGTGTTCGTGGAGCTGGACACGTCGCTGGGGCGCAACGAGCCGGACAGCGAGATCCGGGAGCTGCTCAAGTCGAGCGCGGGGTTGAACCTGGCGCTGGACTACCTGCCGCGCTCGGTGACGTTCGACCCGCTGGCGGTGCCAGTGCCGGAGGCGCAGGTGGCCTCCGCCATCGTGGCGTTCGACGCGTACGTGACGAACGTGGACCGCACGCCGAAGAACCCCAACCTCCTGGTGTGGCACCGCAACCTCTGGCTCATCGACCATGGGGCGGCGCTGTACTTCCACCACTCGTGGGACGGGTGGGAGGAGCGCAGCCAGGGGCGGTTCGCGCCCATCAAGGACCACGTGTTGCTGCCGTGGGCGAACGCGCTCGCGGAGGCCGGGGAGCTGCTGCGGCGCAAGGTGACGCCGGAGGTGGTGGAGCGCATCGTGGGGGCGATTCCGGAGGCGTGGCTGGGCCAGGAGCCCGCGTTCGCGTCCGCGTCGGAGCACCGCGCGGCGTACGTGACGTGGCTGCTGCGCAGGCTGGAAGCGGCGCCGGCGTTCATCGAGGAGGCGACGCGTGCCCACGCCCAGCTCGTTTGACTACGCCATCATCCGGCTGGTGCCTCGCGTGGAGCGCGAGGAGTTCATCAACGTGGGCGTCGTGCTCTTCTGCGTGCAGCACCGCTTCCTGGGTGCGCGCGTGGACCTGGACGTGGCGCGGCTCAAGGCGCTGTCGCCGGACGCGGACGTGGAGCTGCTGAGCGGCCACCTGGAGAGCTTCCGCCGCGTGTGCGTGGGGGGGAAGGACGCGGGGCCCATCGGGCGGCTGCCGCAGAAGGAGCGCTGGCACTGGCTGGTGGCGCCCCGGAGCACCATGCTCCAGACGGGCCCCGTGCACGCGGGCCTCTGCGACGACCCGGACCGCGCGCTGGAGCACCTGCTGGACACGATGGTGCGGGTGAAGCCCGCGACGGGACCGGGCCTGGACGCACCTCCTCCGTGAGCGGCCAGGCGAGCAGCGGCTTCGTCCGCTTGTCGGCACATCGCGGGCGGCGCTCGCGAATCCCAGCTTGAAGGGGGTGGGCAGCCCTGGACGTTCGCCTCGGGGCTTCCCACCTTTCGCCGCGAGGCCACGGGAGGTGGCGACCGGACCATGGAGCCGTCAGCGCTGCGCATCGTCACATACAACGTCCGCTACTTCGGACACATGCTGAGGGGGCTCGCGAGCACCGTGGGCCCCAAGCGCCGGGTGGCGGCCGCCCTGGCCACCCTGGACCCGCTGCCGGATGTCGTGTGCCTCCAGGAGGTGGAGACCTCGTCGCTGCGCAGCAACATCGTCCACCGGCCGACACGCCCTGGCGAGACGCAGCTCGAGGCCTTCATGACCCGCGTGGAGGAGACGTTCGCCCTCCAGGGGAGAGAGCTGCCCTACGAGGCATTCTATTTTCCCGCGCACCACTACAAGGTGGGCGAGCTGTCGCTCTACACCACCGGGCTCGCGATGCTCATCAACACGCGCACGCTCCAGGTGGACCGGCACAACGTGGGGTCGCCCGAGCACATCACGCACCACCACGTGCAAGGCCTCAAGGAGCGCAAGCAGAGCCGCATCTGCGCGCACATGCGCGTCTTCCGCCGCGCCGACCAGCGCGCCTTCCACATCTTCAACACGCACCTGAGCCTGCCCACGCCGTTCGCCCGCGAGTTCTGGGCCACGCGCGACAAGATGGGCTGCGGCGTCAACCAGCTCCACGAGGCGCGCAAGCTCGCGGACTTCATCGGCCTGCACGCCCGGGGGGAGCCGTTCGTGGTGTGCGGGGACTTCAACTCGCCGCCGTCGTCGCCGGTGTACCGCTACCTCACGGGGGACGCGCACCTGACGTGCGCGCAAGTGGCCGTGGGGCAGATCAATCCGAGCCTGTCCCGCGCGTTCCCTACCGCGGGCTTCATGCGCCTGCGCATGCACCTGGACCACCTGTTCTCCGGCGGCGGCGTGAGCTGGCTGGACGCGGACGAGACCCGGCCCTTCGGCGACCTCACCAGCCGCTTCCACGGCCTGTCCGACCACGTGCCCCTCATCGCGCGCTTCCGCCTGGAGGCCCCGCCGCTGGTGCTCGCGACCTGACGCCGGCTCACCCGGCGTCGCGCTCCAGCGCCTCCCACGCGTCCAGGATTTCGCGCGTGCGGCGCTCCGCGAGCACGTGGAACTCCGGCGCCAGGTGCGCCACCTTGTCCGGGTGGTACTGCGCGATGAGCACGCGGAACGCCTTGCGTGCTTCGTCCCTCGGCGTGCCCCGCTCGATGCCCAGCACGACCCAGGGGTCCTTCGCCTCGGGTTCGGCGGGCGGCGGCTCCACGGCACGGCGGCCTCGCGGCGGCGTCTCGTCGGACGTCCGCGCCCCGGCGCCGTCACGCGCCCACCCCGCCCTCCCGGCCCTGCCGGCTCCGTCGCGGGCCCCCGCCTCTTCACGGGGCTCGTCGGAGCGCGCGCTCCCACCCGCGCTGGCGGGCCCGTAGCGCGGCGGCGCGCGCGGGGCGGGTTCGGGGCGGCGGTGGCCGGGGCGCTTCTCGGGGTCCGGCGCGGGGACGCTCGGGGACAGCCGGCTCAGGGCCTCCTGCAGGAACCACAGGTCCTCGGCGGGGCTGGCGTGCTTGCGTACCACCGCGCGCGGCTCGCCGTCCTCCAGCAGCACGTAGCCCGTGGCCACCGCGTAGGCGCGCTTCTTGTCGGCCGGGTAGAGCCGGTCCCCCAGGTCCCCCAGGGGGTCCCGCCACATGCCCTCCGCCGTGCCCTCGTCCGCCACGATGACCTGGGACAGCACGTGCCCGAAGACGTCCTCCAGCGCGGCGAAGGGCTCGCGCGCCTGCGGCGGGCGCGTCATCCCCGCGTCGTGATGCACCCCCGCCACCAGCAACAGCCCCCCGGCGGCGTCCACGAACGCGAAGAGCTTCTCTCGCACCTGCTTGTCGGAGAAGTAGAGGACGGCCTGCACGGTCCGCCCATCCTGGGGAACCCCCCGCCATTTCTCAACCACCGCGGGCTCCCAGGCCCCCCTCCCCTGCCCGACCCGGCGGGTCCTGCCCCAGGAATTCCGACAAGACCCGGTTCGATGCGGCTCGACCCGGGGGCGGGCTTGCGGAAGAGTCACCCCCTCCTATGCGCTGCTGCCACCGCCACGCCCCCGCCGCCGGGTTGTCCGACCCGCACCCGTTCAGCCTCCCCGGCGCCACCGAGCACTACGCCGCGCCGCGGCCGGTGCGCGCCGAGCACGTGCGCATCGAGCTGGACCTGGACTTCGGCCAGCGCACCCTGACCGGCACCTGCACCACGCGTGTGTCCGCGGTCCGCGCCGTGTCCACGGTCAGCTTCGACGCGGTGGACCTGGACATCACGGAGGCGCGCGTGGACGGGCGCGTCGTCCCCTTCTCCAACTCCGGGTCCCACGTGCGCGTGGAGCTGCCCCGCGCGCTGGAGACGGGGCAGGCGTGCGACATCGCGCTCAGCTACCGCGCCCGTCCCCGCCGGGGCCTCTACTTCTGGGGTCCCGACGCGGGCTACCCCGACCGGCCCCTCCAGGCGTGGACGCAGGGCCAGGACATCGACGCGCGGTGCTGGTTCCCCTGCCTGGACACGCCCGCGCAGAAGGCCACGTCGGAGGTCATCGCCACCTTCCCCGCGAACATGACGTCGCTGTCCAACGGCGTGCTCGTCAGCGACGTCACCCTGGGCGAGCGCCGCACGCAGCACCACCGCATGGCGCAGCCGCACGCGCCCTACCTCGTCACGCTGGTGGTGGGCGAGTTCGACGAGGCCACCGACACCGCCGGCACCACGCCGCTGCGCTACCTGTTCCCCAAGGGCCGCCGCGAGGACGCGCTGCGGTGCGTGGCGCGCACGCCGAGGATGATCGCCGCGTTCGAAGCCCTCACCGGCGAACCGTACCCGTGGAGCGGCTACGCGCAGGTGTTCGTCACGGAGTTCATCCTGGGCGGCATGGAGCACACCACGGCCACCACGATGGTGGACACGGTGCTACACGACGCGCGGGCGCACCTGGACTTCACCGCCGAGCCGCTCGTCTCCCATGAGCTGGCGCACCAGTGGTTCGGCGACCTGCTCACCTGCCGCGACTGGCCCCACGGCTGGCTCAACGAGGGCTTCGCCACCTACTTCGAGGTGCTGTGGAAGGAGCAGGGCGACGACCGGGACGAGGCGGACCACCACCGCGCGCTCGACCTGGAGGCCTACCTGACGGAGACGCGCGAGCGCTACGCGCGCCCCATCGTCGCGCGGAAGTTCCAGGCCCCCATGGACCTGTTCGACCGCCACCTCTACGAGAAGGGCGGCCTGGTGCTCCACGAGCTGCGCCGCCGCGTGGGGGACGACCTCTTCGTGCGCGCCCTGCGCCACTACGTCGCGTCGAACCGTCACGGGGTGGTGGAGACGGTGGACCTGGCCCGCGCCTTCGAGCAGGCCACGGGGCACAACCTGGATCCGGTCTTCGACCAGTACGTCCACGCCCCCGGCCATCCGGAGCTGAAGGTGGAGGTCCGCTACGAGGCCGATGACGCGCGCCTGCGCATCGCCGTGCGGCAGGCGCAGCGCACCGACGCGGGCACGCCCGTGTTCCGCCTCCCGCTGGAGGTGGTCGTCACCGTGAACGGCCAGGACACGCGCCACCGGCTGGACGTCACCGACGCGGAGCACCGCTTCCACCTGCCCTGCGCCGCCGCGCCCTCTCAGGTGCGGGTGGATCCGCGCCGCGACGTGCTGGGCTCGCTGGACGTGGACAAGGCCGTGGGGCTATGGCGCGAGGAGCTGGCCCGCGCGCCGGAGGCCCGCGCGCGCACGGAGGCGGCGCACGCGCTGGGGAAGGACGGCGGCCTGCGTTCGGTGGAGGCGCTGGGCCGCGCGCTGACGGACACCGGCCTGTTCTGGGCCACCCGCGCCGCGTGCGCGAAGTCGCTGGGGCGCATCCGCACCCCGGAGGCCCGCGCGAGCCTGCTGGGCGCGCTCACCACCCCGCACCCGCGCGTGCGCCGCGCCGTGGTGGCCGCGCTGGGCGAGTTCCGCCACGACGCGGAGGTGGCCGGCCGCCTGCGGGCGCTGCTGGAGGCCGGGGACGCCAGCTACTTCGTGGAGGCGGAGGCCGCGCGGGGACTGGGGCGCGTGCGCGCTCCGGACGCGCTGCCCCTGCTGGAGGCCGCCGCCGCGCGGCCTTCGTTCCAGGACGTCATTGGCGCGGGCGCGATGGACGGGCTCGCGGAGTCACAGGACCCGGCCGCGTTCCCGGTGGCGGTGGCGCGCACCGCGTACGGACAGCCCGCGTTCCTGCGCCGCGCCGCCGTGGGCGCGGTGGCGAAGCTGGCGGAGGTCGCGAACCGCAAGCGCGAGGCGGTGGACCTGTTCGCGCAGCTCCTGCGCGACCCGCAGTTCCGCGTGCAGCTGGCCGTGTGCGACGCGGCCTCCACCCTGGGCGACCGGCGCCTGCTGCCCGCGCTGGAGGGCACGACCTTCAGCGACCCGCGCACCCGCCGCTATGCCCGCGAGGCCGTGCGAGCCCTGCGCGACGGCGCGCCCCAGGCCCGTGAGGTCTCCGCGCTGCGCGAGGAGCTGGATGCGCTCAAGCAGGAGACGCGGACCCTGCGCGAGAAGCTGGAGGCGCTCACCCTGGGCGCGGCGCCGCCCCGCACCGCGCCCCGGAAGGCCGTGCGCAAGCGCTCGGCGAAGCGCGGACGCACACCGGCCCCGAAGCGCAAGCGCTAGGCCCGCCCGACCGCCCACCAGGGGTCCCGCCAGCGCCGGGGTTTCCGGCTTCGCCGCGCCATCCCAGCCCACAGTGTGCATCTGTAGGCAAAGGGAACGCGCACGGGTGCCACTCCGCGCACCCGCCAACGCCGGGGGTCCCCTGTCCCGGCAGGACCGTCCGCGCCGTGTGCGCACGGACGGTTCCCACCAGGAGCGAGGCATGGCTGGAGGAGCCATACGGGAGCTGGAGGCCGTCCTGGACGCCGCGGTGGATCCCGTCATCGCGTGCGACTCCGGCGAGCACATCCTGCACGTCAACACGGCGACGGAGCGGCTGGTGGGGTGGGACCGCGAGCAGCTGCTGGGCAAGCCCGTCACCAAGCTCTTTCCCTCTCGCCTGCACTCCTTCCAAGGCGTGAGCCTGGTGCGCTACCTGCTGTCGCGCAGGAAGCTGCTCAGCGGGCGCCCCACCCGCGTCTTCGCCCGGCGCAAGGACGGCGTGGAGCTGCTGGTGGAGCTGACGGTGGGCGCCGCTGGCGTGAACGAGGAGGAGCGCATCGTCCTCACGATGCGCCGGCTGCACGAGGTCATCGACACGCTGGACGAGCCCCTGGAGCACGTGGCCAACGGCCCTGAAGCGCCGGTGCGTCCGGAGGAGACGGGGGATCGGCTCTACCAGCTGGTGGTGGAGAACGCCCCCCAGGGCATCTTCCACTTCGACCGCGTGCCCATCCTCACCGCCTGCAACGAGCAGTTCGCGCAGCTCATGGGCACGTCGAAGCGCAACCTCGTGGGCGTGAACCTGCTCACGCTGCGCGACGAGAACATCATGGCGTGCGTGCGCGAGTCGCTGGGCGGACAGCGCTGCGACTACGAAGGGGACTACCGCGCGCTCAGCACCGGGAAGGTGACGCCCGTGCGCGTGCGCTTCGCGCCGTGCTACGCCGAGGACGGCTCGGTGGAGGGCGGGGTGGCCATCGTGGAGGACATCACCGACCGCCGCCGCGTGGAGGCCGAGCGCGAGGAGAACATGGCCCAGCTCGACCTGCTCTTCCGCGGCGCCCCGGTGGGCATCGGCTTCCTGGACACGGAGCTGCGCTACGTGCGCATCAACGAGACGCTCGCGCGCATCAACGGCCTGCCCGCGGAGGCGCACGTGGGCCACACGCTGCCGGAGCTGCTCGGGGCGCCGGGCGCCGTCGCGGAGCTGGGCCCGCGGCAGGTCCTGCGGACCGGCGAGCCGATGGTGAGCCAGGAGGCCACCACCGAGGACCTGGGCGCGCCCGGCCCCATGCGCTCCTTCTCAGGCAGCTTCTACCCGGTGCGCACGCCCGACGGCCGCGTGCTGGGCGTGGGGGTCCTGTTGGAGGACGTCACCGAGCGCAAGCGCGCGGAGGAGGAGCGCGCGCACCTGTACCGCGAGGCCCAGGAGGCCGTCCGCGTGCGCGACGACTTCCTCTCCATCGCGAGCCACGAGCTGAAGACGCCGCTCACGCCCCTGAGCCTGCGCCTGGCCACGCTGGAGCGCCGCCTGGAGCGCGGCGAGCACCTGGACCCGAGCGTGCTGCGCCACGCGCGCCACCAGCTCACCCGCCTCACCGGCCTCATCAACGACCTGCTGGACGCGTCGCGCATCGAAGCGGGCCGGCTGGCCCTGCACCCGGAGGACACCCGCTTCGACCAGCTGGTGGAGCACACGCTCGCCAGCCTGGGAGGACAGAGGGGCAACCACGTCTTCGACTTCGAACGGCCCCCGCGCACCATCTCCGTGCACGGCGACGCGTACCGGCTGGAGCAGGTCGTCCTCAACCTGCTGGAGAACGCGCTCAAGTACAGCCCGGATGGCGGCACCATCCGCGTGCGCCTGTCGGTGGACGAGGACGTGGCGGTGCTGTCCGTGAAGGACCCGGGCATCGGCATCCCGGAGGACCAGCAGCGGCAGCTCTTCGACCGCTACTTCCGCGCGCGCAACGCCTCCAGCCGCTCCTACGGGGGCCTGGGGCTGGGCCTCTACATCAGCCGCGACATCGTGGAGCGCCATGGCGGCCGCATCTGGGTGGAGAGTGAACCGGGCCAGGGGTCCACCTTCTACGTCGCGCTGCCAACGCTCGCCGCCGCGCGGCCCGCCCTCCCGCTCGCCTGGGCGGACCGCCACCTGCACTGAAGCGGTCACCCGGCGCGCGCTGAAAGAACTTCAGCCCCGGCTGTTCCCCCCCGTCGCAAGCCGCATGCAAAGGGCTGGAATCTCACGCTCACTGGCCCTGGCACGCCCCCTGCTCTGGATGGCCGCACGGGAGGGAGAGCACACATGGAAAACCTGACGATGCCGAGCGAGACCCCGGTGAGCCGCGACAACGAGGGATGGGTCGTCCGAGTGAAGGTCGCGGGACGCGTCCAGGAGGTGCGCTGCACGTCGGAGAACCAGGCGCGCTACTTCGCCGCGGTGCTCTCCTTCAACGCGGCCCGGCCCTCCCGCCTGCGCAACTGAAACACCGCGGACCAGCGGCACCCGCCGTCAGGCATTGCGGCGGGCGATGTCGGCGGACAGCACGTTGGCGAAGGACACCCAGCCCAGGTACGGGGCCATCAGCCACGGGGCCTTGCGGTCCACGCGGCTCGCGGCGACGGTGTAGGCCACGATGCTGCCCAAGAGCGCCCCGTTCTCCACCGCCGCGGCCGTCAGTTGGCGCCTGCCGAAGAACAGGTGGGACCACGCGGCGTTGAGGCCCAGCTGGACGAACCAAAGCCCCAGGGCGCGAGAGCGCTCAGCGCCCGCGGGCGAGCCCCAGATGCGCCAGCCGGAGACGGCGATGAGCGCGTAGAGGGCGGTCCAGACCGGCGCGAAGGCTTCGCGGGGCGGCTGGAACGGCGGCTTCCGGAGCCGCTTGTACCACCCCTGTGACACGGCCTCGCGGGTGCTGCGCGCGCCCACGTAGACGGCCCCGGCGGTGAGGGCGGCGAAGGCGCCCAGCGCCACCGCGGACTCGCGGTTGAGCGTGGGGTTGTGTTCCAGACCCTCGGAGCCTCCCAGCGCGCTGATCCGCATGGCATTCCTCCCCGCGTGTGAACGTGCGAAGCCACAAGCTGTGTCCTCCCACAGTGGGCCGCCATGCGCGCCTGCCTGCCCGTGTGACGCGGGCGCTCGCACGCCCGCCCCACGGGGGGCCCTCCGGCATCACAGGGACTCCTGCTATCACTGACCTTGATACATGCCCGTCGGGCTGAAACAGCCTGGAGGCGGTGTGTCGCGGAGGCGCGTCCCGGGGTAGCGTGCCGGCGCCGGCCTCGCGGGGAGGGTCCGTGACGGGTGAGCTGTGGAAGAGCATCCAGGAGCGTTGGCGCCACCACGGGTCGCAGATGCTCGGGGTCGCGCTGGTGGCCACCCTCGTCGCGTGGGCGGGCGAGTGGAGCGGCGTGCTCCAGGACGTGGAGCACATCGCATACGACCGCGCGCTGGTGACGTTCACCGGCGGCCGGGGGCTGTCCTCCCACGTGGTGGTGGTGGCCATCGACCAGCGCACGCTGGATGGCATCAACCAGGATGAGCAGCTGCGCACCAACTTCGGCAACTGGCCGTACACGCGCACGCTGTGGGCGCGCATCGCGCAGGAGCTGAAGGCCGCGGGAGCGAAGGCGGTCCTCTTCGACGCGGTGATGGACGAGCGCGCGTCGGACGAGTCCGCCGACCTCGGCTTCGCCCAGGTGCTGCGAGACACGGGGCTGCCCTTCTACGTGGGCATGGTGACCAGCGGCACCGCGAGCCCCCTGCCCCGCGCGGACTTCACCGCCGCCGTGCCATTGACCGCCCCGGAGGCCGCGCCCTCCCCAGCGCCCACGGACGCCCCCCCCGCTGACGAGGCGTTCCCCGAGGAGTTCGAGGACGCCCCCGCCACGGCCACGCCCACGCTGGAGCCCGGGGCGCTGGCGCGGGCGCTCGCGTTCCCCGCGCGCCGGACGGATGGGGGTGCGCTGCCGGCGTTGCGGTACCGCGCGCAGGGCGGGGAGTGGCGGCCCCGCTACCCGGTGCCGCCCACGACCGCGCTGGTGGGGTCGGTGACCGGCTTCGGGCTGGTGGACACGGAGGCGGACACGGACGGCTTCATGCGCCGCACGCACTTCGCCTACTCGGATGGCGTCAACACCTACGTGACGCTGCCGGTGCGCATGCTGGCGGACCTGGTGGGCGCGAAGGAGCTCACGCTCTCCGGCCGCACGCTCCAGCTGGGCGAGCGCGCGTGGCACGTGGACGCGGACGGCAGCGCGGCGCTGGACTACGGCGGCCCGCTCCATGAGCGCTTCACCCTGGTGCCCCTGCTGGACGTGCTGGAGGATTGGATCCGCCGAAGCGCGCACAAGCCCGTGGCGCTGGGCGCGGACACCTTCCGGGACAAGGTGGTGGTCATCGGCGGCACGGCGGTGGGCGTCAACGACATCAAGGCGACGCCGTTCTCTCCCACGCAGCCGGGGTTGGTGAAGCAGGCCACGGTGGTGGACGCGCTGCTGTCCGGCGCCTTCATCACGCGGGCGCCGGCGGGCGTGGACCTGGGCATCACCTTCCTGGTGGCGCTGGTGTCCGCGGTGCTGTTGATGACGGCGCGCTGGACGCCGCTGGAGGTGGGCTGGCCGCTGGTGCTCGTGCTCGGGCTGTATGGGTTCACGGGCCTGTTGCTGCGGACGACCCAGACACATGTGTTGATGGCGATGCCGGCGCTCGCGGGCATTGGCGCCAGCGTGGCGGCGCTGGCGTTCAACCACCTGGTGGCCAACCGCGAGACGCAGTTCATCCGGCAGGCGTTCCACCGCTTCATGGAGCCGAAGCTGGTGGAGCAGATGATCCGCTCGCGGCAGCTGCCGCGCCTGGATGGGGAGAACAAGGAGATCACCGCCTTCTTCAGCGACATCCGCGGCTTCTCCACCTTCAGCGAGCGCTTCAAGGAGGACCCGCGCCAGCTGGTGCGCATTCTCAACACGTACCTCACGACGGTGAGCGGGGCGCTGCTGCGCGAGGGCGGCTGCCTGGACAAGTACATTGGCGACGCGGTGGTGTGCCTCTTCGGCGCGCCCATGGCGCAGGAGGACCACGCGGTGCGCGCGTGCCGGGGTGCGCTCGCGGCGAAGGCGGCGGTGGAGGTCCTGCGCGAGGACTTCCGGCGCAAGGGCTTCCCGGATGTGTACACGCGCATCGGCGTGAACAGCGCGGTGAACTTCGTGGGCAACTTCGGCAGCGACCAGCTCTTCAGCTACACGGCCATTGGCGACGGGATGAACCTGGCCGCGCGGCTGGAGGGCGCGAACAAGGCCTACGGCTCGGTCATCATGATTGGCCCGCGCACGTACGAGCTGGCGCGCGAGCACATCGAGGTGCGCGAGCTGGACCGCGTGCGGGTGGCGGGCAAGACGGAGGCCGTCACGGTCTACGAACTGCTCGCGCTCAAGGGGCAGCTGGATGCCGGCACCCAGCGCACGGTGGCGCGCTACCACGAGGCCCTGGGGCTGTACCGGGAGGCGCGCTTCGCGGAGGCGGTGGCGGTGCTGGAGGCGGAGACGGCGCGGGCGCCGGAGGACGGGCCCACCGGGAAGCTGCTGGAGCGCTGCCGCGAGTACCTGGAAGCGCCTCCGGAAAAGTTCGACGGCGTCGCGAATCTGGAGAAGTGACGGCGTAATGACGTTGGGAGCACGACGACGATGAAGCGACTGACATGGGGCCTGGTGCTGCTGACGCTGGGGGTGCCGGTGACGGCCGCGTGGGCGGTGAAGAAGGACGAGAAGCTCTACGTGAAGGCGCGCAACACGCGCGTGCTCAAGAGCGCGGTACCCACCGCGGACGTGGTGGCGGTGCTCCAGCCCGGCCAGCAGGTGACGTGGAAGGGCGCGGACCCCACGAACAAGCAATGGCACCAGGTGACGGAGCCCGGAGGAAAGCCCGGCTACGTGTTCCAGACGAACCTGTCCACGAAGCCGCCCGACATGGAGCTGGTGGCCAAGGACGGGAAGACGCGAAGCATCGACCCGGCGGCCTTCGTCTCCAGCGGGGCGGCGGTGAAGGCGCTGAGCCCGGGCGCGGAGAAGTACGGCCGCGAGAAGGGCGGTGGCTACGCGGACGCGGTGGCGCAGATCCAGAAGGTGGAGGGAATCGCCAGGCGGGTGACTCCGGTGGAGATCGACGCGCACGTGAGGCAGGCCGGGCTGTTCCCCGTGGTGGCGCCCAACACCGCCGTGGGTCCGCAGAAGGTGGCGAAGGGCTCCAACAAGCCGACGAAGGGGGCGAAGTGATGCGCTCGCGCATGGGGATGCTCGCGGTGGCGGGCCTGGGCCTGTGTCTGACGTCCTGCGCCCAGGTGACGAAGAGCCTGAAGGCCACGAACCTGGGCGGCGAGGTGGGCCGGGCGGCCGTGGCCACGTCGGAGAAGGTGCAGGCGTGCGACAAGCTGAAGGTGGAGCCCGCCATCCAGGAGGAGTACGCGCTGGGCAGCGCGGTGGCCATCCACTGGGCGCAGCAGGGCGGCGGGTTGATGCTCGCGAGCGCCGCGGAGGAGGGGCTGAACACCTACGTCAACACGGTGGGCCGCAACCTGGCGATGCAGTCACCGCGGCCGGAGCTGGGCTGGACGTTCGCCGTGCTCAAGGACCCGAAGAACTTCAACGCCCTCTCCGCCCCGGGAGGCTACGTCTTCGTCACGCGCCGGCTGCTCCAGGGCGTGGACAACGAGGCGCAGCTCGCGGGCGTGCTGGCGCATGAGATTGCCCACGTCGTGCTCAAGCACGCCCTGCACCAGTATGTCTCCGTGAAGGTGAACACCTGCCAGCTCGCCACGGTGGGCAACGCGGTCGTGTCGGCGGTCGCCGCGAAGGTGCTGGACGCGGGGGGCCGGGATGGCCGGCTGGACCTGGATTCGGACACGGGCCTGATGGCCAAGATGGCCGAAGGCACCGTGGAGGCCCTGGGCAAGGGCAACCGCAAGGACGAGGAGATGGCGGCGGACGCGCTCGCGGTGGAGCTGCTGCTGTCCGCGGGCTACGACCCGCGGGAGTACTCGCGGCTGCTCGAACAGACGGCGGGCGGTGGCGGCATCCTGGAGAACCACCCGAAGAAGGAGGAGCGCATGGCGCAGATCTCCCGCATCCTGGCGGCGCGGGAGCGGGACGAGGACGCGCTCGCGCGGTTGGATCCCGCGTCGCTCCAGAGCCCCGCGCTGCCCACCGCCTTCGCCATCGTGGGCCCCGCGCCGGGCGGGAAGGCCCGGGGCGTGGCGAAGGACACGAAGTAGGGCCGGACGGGGACCCGCGCGGGTCCCCGTGACTTCAGCGCACCGTGGCCTGACTGAGGGCGCGGTGCACGGACTCCAGGGCCTTGCGCGCCTCCAGCAGCTCGGCGCGCTCGGCGGTGAGGGACGCGACCTGCTGGGCGAGCACGTCGCGCTCGCCCTGGAGCGTCTCCACCGCGCGGCGCAGCGACGAGGACTCGTCCTTGGCGCCCTCCAGCTCCACGGCGAGGCGCTCCTCCTCCGCGAGGCTGTCCGCGAGGGCCTGCTTGCCGCGCGTGACGACCTGCGCCAGGGAGTCGTGCTCCTTCGCGGCGGCCTGGAGGGCCTGGCGGGACTCCTGGAGGGACAGGAGCGCTTCGTCGCGCTCGCCTTCCAGCGCGGCCAGCTCCCGCTCCAGGTCGGCGAGCAGCTTCACGCGGCCCTCCATCTCCGCGGACAGGCGGCGGGCCTCGTCCATGCGCAGGCGGGCTTCCTCGGTGGCCTTCTCCGCCTGACGGCGGGCCACTTCCAGGTCCTGGGTGAGCGTGAGGTTGAGCGCCTTGACCTTGGTGAGCTCCGCCTGGAGGTGGGTGATGCGCTCCACCGCGCGCTGTCCGGCTTCGGCGACGGTGGCGGGCAGCGGCTCCGGACGCGGGTTCTCGCGCACGGCCTTGAGGCGGGCCTTGAGGCGCTCACGGCGCGACTCCGAGTCCAGCTCCTCGCGAGGAGGGGCGGGGGTCTGCACCTCGACCTGCGCGGGCGGGGTGTCCTGTCGGGCCACCGGCTCGGTGGTGGTGACGGTGGAGGCCTGGACGGCAGCGTACGTCGTCATGGGCTCGGCCTCGGCAGGCATGCGGAGGGCCTGAACGCCCATCCGTCCATCGAACTGTACTCCGGGCGGCGGGCCCGCGAGCGTGACCGGAGCGCCCCGGGCCGTCTCGGCCTGTGCCACCGGAGGCGGCGAGGCGAACGTGACCGGCGCACCCCGGGCCGCGTCGGCCTGTGCCACCGGAGGCGGCGAGGCGAACGTGACCGGCGCGCCCCGAGGAGCCTCCGGCTGCGCCATGGCGGGAGGCGGTGAAGCGAACGTGGCCGGCGTGCCATGGGCGGCGTCCATCCGCGCCACCGGAGGCTGCGAGGCGGAGGTGGCAGGGGCTCCCCAGGCGGCTTCCGGCTGGGCGGAGGCGCGCGGAGCATCGCTGTGCGTCGCGGAGTGGGCCAGGGGTGCGATGCGCGTCGCGTCCACGTGCACGGCGGCTTCCGGCCGCGCCGTGAGCGCATCCCAGCGCGCGGCGGCGGGGACCGGGGCTTCCGGCGGCGCGGCCTGCACGAACGTGGGCGTCGGCTCGGCGGCCACCGGCTCCCGGGCGAACGCCTCGACCGCGGACTCCCGCTGCTGCGCGACGTGCGCGGCGGAGACGCTCCATGCGGACGCGGCCACCGCCTCGGCGACCTCCCGGTGCGAGACGGGGGGCACGGCGTCCGCGTCCCAGGCGGACTCCTCGGGCGCGGGCGCCTGCGCCACGTTCCAGTCGGCCGAGGCCTCCGGAGCGTCCTGCTCCAACCACGGCGCCGGGGGGGCTTCTTCCTCTTCGCGCCGCGCCTCCGGGGACACCAGGGCGGACAGCGCGTGGGACACCGGCGAGAACGTCGGCGCCGTCACCGCGGGCAGGCCCTGCGGGGACGCGGCCTTGGGGGCGTGCAGCGCGGCCTCCAGCGCCTCGGCGGCGGTGGGGCGCGGGGCGCCGCGGCGCTCGATGCGGGCGCGCACTTCGGCGGACAGGTCCGGGGCCTCCGCGACGGGCGGCGCGGCCGGCGCGGCGGGCTCCGGGTTGGCGGCGGCGGTCCCCGTCGGGTCGGCCGGGTCGAGTGCGCCCGTCAGCGCCCCCAGGCGGAGGCGCGGCTTCGCGCGGGACACGTTCTGTTCAAAGGCTTTCTTCATGGCGGAATCTCAGCCGGCTTTCGTCGCGGTGCCGCTCTTGGACGCGGCGGCGTGCGCGGCCACCAGGCGGGGCAGCACGTTGTCGAGCATGGCCTGGATGTCGCTGGCCCCCTTGGACGTGGGGTCCGCCACGAACACCGGGCGGCCCTCGCTGGAGGCCTGCGCGAACTTGGTGCACTGCCGGATGATGGTGGGCAGCAGGTACTCGGGGTAGTGCGTCTGAAGTGCCTCCAGCGCCTCCTTCGCCAGCTTGAAGGTGGCGTTGAAGGAGTTCACCACGATGAAGACGTGGTCCAGCACGTGGTTCAGGTCCTCCTCCAGGCTCTGCACCGTCTCAAAGAGCAGCTTGAGGCCGTGGAAGGAGAGGAAGTCCGCGAGCACCGGCACGAACAGGTCGTTCGCGGCCATCAGCGCGTTGAGGTTGAGCAGGCCGAAGGACGGGGGCGCGTCGAAGACGATGAAGTCGTACTGGGCCTCCACGTCCTTGAGCGCGTTGCGCAGCTTGAACTCACGGCCGGCCATGGGCATCAGCGCCAGGTCCACCGTGGACATGCTCAGGTTGGACGGGATGAAGTCCAGGTTGGGCAGGGTGGACTTCTGCACCACCTGCACGAGGGGCGTCTTGCGCACCAGCACGTCCAGGAGCGTCTTCTCGAAGTCCTCGCCTTCGTAGCCCAGGCACTTGGTGGCGTGCCCCTGGCTGTCCAGGTCGATGAGGAGCACCGCGTAGCCCATCTCCGCGAGCCGCCACGCGTACGAGGTGGACAGGGACGTCTTCCCGGTGCCGCCCTTGAAGTTGAGGAAGAGCTGGCGGCGGTGGCCCGCGGTGGGAGGGAAGCGGTCGAGCGTCGTGCGCAGCTCCCACACGTCCTCCGGGCCGTAGGTCTCCTTGCGCAGCTCCGAGGGGATGGCCTTCGGAGTCACGCCGAGCATCTCGGCCACCTGCTTCGAGCTGTACGTCGGCGCTTCCATGAACGACCCTTCGGATGACGTGTGAGGCCCGGCGCGCTGCACCTTGCCTCAAGCGGCGAAGTATTTGTGCCCCCTTCGCACGATGGCCCCTCGGGCCACCAGCAGGGCAACAGCCTCCTGGGCCAGCTCCGGGGGAGCGGAGAGTCCGGCCGTCAGCTCGGCGAGCGAGCGTCCCCGGACGGCGACCCGCACCTCCTGCAACATGGCCCCACACAGCGATTCGACGGGAGAAGGGCCCCGGCGCGGAGGCACCGGAGGCGTGACGGGGGCGGCCACCGGCGCGCGAGCCGGAGGAGGCGCACCCATGGCCACCAGCGCGGCCTGCACGGGCGTCCGCCGCACGGCGGGCTGCGCGGGAGCGGCGGGCGGAACCGAAGAGACGGGCGGCACGGCGGGGCCTGAGCCGAAGGACACCGGCCCGCCGTTCGCGACCCTCACGGGGGCGGCGCCGTTCATCACGGCGGGTGCGGAGCGGGCCACGCCCACGGTGGCGACGACGTGCGCAGGGGAGGCCACGGGGACCACCGTCCACTGCGAGCTGTTCGCGGCATCGTCCGCACGTGGAATCGGCGCGGCGTGAGCCGTCATCGGGGGCGCGGGCCGCTGGGCTTGCGCCGCGACGGCCTGCACGCCATTCGCCGCGACAGGCCGCGGTGCATGCGCCGCCCAAACCTGCATGCCATTCGTTGCAACGGGCTGCTGCGCCTGAACGCCATTCGCCGCGACGAACTGCTGCGCCTGCGCCATCACGGCCTGCGCGCCATTCGCCGCGACGGACTGCTGCGCCTGCGCCATCACGGCCTGTGCGCCATTCGCCGCGACGGACTGCTGCGCCTGCGCCATCACGGCCTGTGCGCCATTCGCCGCGACGAACTGCTGCGCCTGAGCCATCACGGCCTGCGCGCCATTCGCCGCGACGGGCTGCTGTGCCTGCACCGCCACGGCCTGCGCGCCGTTCGCCACAAAGAACTGCTGCGCCTGCGCCGCCACGGCATGCGCGCCATTCGCCGCGACGGGCTGCTGCGCCTGCGTCGCCACGGCATGCGCGCCATTCACCGCGACAGGCTGCTGCGCCTGCGCCACCGCGGCATGCGCGCCATTCACCGCGACAGGCTGCTGCGCCTGCGCCACCGCGGGCTTCACATCCAGCGTCGCGCGCACGGGCTTCACCGGCAGCGTCGCCAGCCGGCGGATCTCCCGCCGACGGTGCGCAT
Organism: Corallococcus silvisoli; assembly: GCF_009909145.1. NCBI lineage: Bacteria > Pseudomonadati > Myxococcota > Myxococcia > Myxococcales > Myxococcaceae > Corallococcus > Corallococcus silvisoli. The sequence goes on along the minus strand of NZ_JAAAPJ010000007.1, from coordinate 393,462 downwards.
CATCCAGCGCGACCACCGCGGACACGTCCTGCCCCAGGATGCGCGACACGCTCTGCGCCGCCGCCTTGCGAACGCGCGCCTCGTCGTCGTCCAGCGCCTCCAGCAACAACGTCCGCGCGTTCTCGCCCCGGCCCGCCCCCAACGCCAGCGCCGCCAGCGCGCGCACTTCCGGATCCGTGTCGTGGATCGCGTCCTCGCCCAGCCGCCGCGCCGTCTCCCCCTCCAACCCCAACGCCAACAACGACGCGCGCCGGCGCACCGACCGGTCCGAATCCTTCATCGCCTGCGCCAGATGCGGCGCCGCGTCCTTCGGCGCCAACACCAGCAGCGCCTTCAACGCCGCGATGCGAACCTCCGGCACCGGCGAGGACAGCAGCGGCGACACCACCGACGCGCCCTCCTCCCGGCACAGCCCCGCGAACGCCTGCACCAGCGCCACCTGCGCCACCGCGTCCGTCTCCGCATGCAGCGCCGCCGCCAACGCGGGCGCCGCCGCCGGATGCGCCAGCGCCTTCAGCCGCTCCGCCGCGCGCACCCGGGCCGCCGCGTCCGCCGCCGACAGCTCCCGCACCGAGAACCCGAAGAGCGTCTCGTCCGTCGGGCTGCCCGCATGACCGGACAGCTCCGCCATCTGCTCCGGGCTCACCCGCAGCCGCCCCTCGTCCTGCAGCCGCTGCGCCTCGCGCGCCACCGGCGACAGCCCCGAATGCAAGGGCGCCGAGGCTCGCGGAGGAATGGGCGGCGCGGGACGGTCCGTCCACGGCACGCTCGGCTCCGAAGCCTTCAGCGGCACCGCCGGCCCGCTCACCCGCGAGCGCACCGCAGGCACCGCGTCACCCCGGAGGATCACCTCGCTGCGCAGCTGCGAGATGAACGACGCCAGGTCGAACCCCAGCTCGTCGTCATCGTCGTCCGCCACCGCGCGCGCCTGCCCGGAGGAGTGGATGCGGCTCGCATCCAGCAGCTTCTCCATCAGCTGGTTGCGCTCCAGGCGCAGCGCGTGGTTCAGCCGCGTCAGCTCCTCGCGCTCCGCCTGCGCGCGGCCCCCGCGCACCTCCAGCTCCGCCAGCTCCCGGCGCAGGTCCAGCTCCCGCTGGTGCGCCTCCGCCAGGTCCTCCTTGAGGTGCGAGAGTTCGTCGCGCGCGCTCGCCAGCTCGCCATGCAACTGCTGCGCACGGGCCTCGAAGTAGACGATCTTTTCGAGTGCGCTCTTGAGCAGCGCGTCCGGACGCTCGTCACTCACGACTGGCTCTGGCCTCCCCGCGAAGGCGCTCGGCGGCGCTCCCCGGTTCGCATCACCGAAGGGACTCCCCGGCTTTCCCGACCTGACGTCGGGGGGCGCACCTTACGTCAGCCCTACGTGCTACGTAAACCACGGAAACACCAGGGGTTTTCCCCCGCGAAGGCACGCCAGGATTGACAACGCCGCCCAGGCCGATTTTTCGGCCTCGCGCCCGCGTGCACGCATGGTCCAATGCGCGCATGGCTCCTTCGCGCATCGACACCGCGGTGACCCGGATGTTGGGGATCCGCTATCCCATCATCGCCGCCCCCATGTTCCTGGTGTCCAACGCCGCGCTGCTGGAGGCGGCCGGCCGCGCGGGGGCCATTGGCGCGGTGCCGTCGCTCAACTACCGCACCGCGCAGGCCTACCGGGACTTCCTCGCCGCGTTCCCCAGGGACGTGCCCTTCGGCGTGAACCTCATCCTCAAGTGGGCCGAGCGCCTGGAGGAGGACGTGGCCGCGACCGTGGAGCGCCAGGTGCCGCTCGTCATCACCAGCCTGGGCGACCCCACGCCCATCGTGGAGCGCGTGCACGCGTACGGCGGCAAGGTGTGGAGCGACGTCATCTCCCTGCGCCACGCGGAGAAGGCCGCGAAGGCGGGCGTGGACGCGCTCGTCGCGGTGGGCGCGGGCGCGGGCGGCCACGCCGGCAACCTGAGCCCTCTGGTGCTCGGGCCCTGGCTCAAGGAGGAGCTGGGCGTGCCGGTGGTGCTCGCGGGCGCGCTCTCCACCGGGCGCCACCTGGCCGCGACGCTCGCGCTGGGCCTGGATGGCGCGTACGTGGGCACGCGCTTCCTCGCCACCGAGGAGGCCGGCGCCGCGCCCGACTACAAGCAGGCGCTGGTGGACGCGAGCCCGGAGGACCTGGAGTACACGAAGGAAGTGACGGGCGTGCACGGCAACTTCCTCAAGACCGCGCTGGAGCGCTTCCGCGCGGGCCAGGGCAAGGCCTGGAAGGACACCTGGAGCGCGGGCCAGGGCGTGGCCTTCGTCAAGGACGTGCTGCCCGCCGCCACCGTCGTGGAGCGCATGGTGCGCGAGTACACCGAAGCGCGCGCCGCGCTGCCGTCCGGAGGCTGAACGCGGGCCGCGGCGCGAGTCCGCCCGCGCGCGAAAAGAACGTCCGGGTTCGAGCCCCGCTCCAGCCTGTCCCGCTGGAGCGCGCGGTCTCCCCGGACCCTTGAAGAAGTCGTCCACCGCACGAAGCGACCCGGCACGTCGGGCGACCTCGCACGGCCTTCCCGTGACGTGTTGGGAGGGGCCAGAGCGCGCGCGCCTACCACCCCGGTTCGGCGCGCTCAGCACGTGAGAAAAACGCACCCGGGAAGCCTTGCGAAACGCGTGCGCGAGAACGGCGGAAACAGCGAATTGTCGCGGGTTTGCGGGGCCTGTCCGTACGCCCGGAGATGTCAGACCCCACTCGTAATCTGTGTCTCACGAGGTCACGCAAGGCAGCGACTTCTCCCCGGTACCTCTCCGTCTGAAAAGCGGGGGGAGAAGCTCCTCTTTCGACAGGTTTTCCACGCCATGGAACAACGACTGGCAACCCTTATTGGAAACGCGGTGCGCGCCTCCCGGCAGCGCCTGGAGCTGACGCAGGCCGATGTCGCCGAGCGCGTGGGCATCGCCACGGAGGTGTACGGGCGGCTGGAGCGCGGGCACATGTTGCCGAGCGTCCGGACGCTGCGGAAGCTGTGCCTCGTGCTCAACTGCTCGTCGGACGTGTTGCTCGGGCTGAGCGCGACGGCGGCGGTGACGGAGGACGGCGCGCCGCAGCTGTCGGAGGATCCGCCGGAGTACCGCGAGCGCCCCGAGGTGCGCCGCCTGCTGCGCACCGTGCGCAAGCTGGACTCCCCGCGGCTGCGGCTCCTGGGGCAGGTGGCGCACGCGCTGGAGCGATGAGCGAAGGCTCGCGCCGGGGGGAGCGCTATTCGGCCACGGGCTCCGCGTCCGCCTCCACGGGCGCGGGCGGTTCGCGGCGGACCGGGGGGCACGCCGTGCCCGCGGTGGGCAGCCGGAGGATGAAGCGCGCACCGCCCTCCGCGCGGTTCTCCGCCTCCAGCGTCCCGCCCGCGCGGGCCACGTAGTCGCGGCACAGCGCCAGCCCCAGGCCGGTGCCCTTGCCGGGCGGCTTCGTGGTGAAGAAGGGCTCGAAGAGGCGAGCCATCGCGGCCTCGGGGATGCCCGGACCGTTGTCCTCCACCTCCACCCTCACGCGGCCGTCGTCCATGCGCGCGCGCAGCACCACGCGCGCGGGGCGGCTGGGGCGCGCGGACTCCAGCGCGTCCGCGGCGTTGAGCAGCAGGTTCACCAGCACCTGCACCAGGTGGCGGGCCGTGACGCGCGCGGGGGCCAGGCCCTGCGCCACGTCGCGCTCCACCACGCCCAGGCTCCGCAGGCGCACCGAGGCCAGCCGCTGCGCCTCGGCCAGCGTCTCCGCGACGTCGCAGGACTCCGCGCCGTCGGGGGCCTCGCGGGAGAACTGGCGCAGGTCGGTGACGATCTGCTGGATGCGCATCACGCCCTGCTGCGTCTCCTCCAGCACGCGGCGCACGTCGTCCATGTCCTCGGGGGCGCCCTCCGCCCACTCCTCCTGGAGGTAGCGCAGGTTCGACTTCACGTACGCGAGCGGGTTGTTCACCTCGTGGGCCACGCCCGCGGCCAACTGCCCCACCACCACCAGCCGCTCCACCTCCGCGCGCTGCCGCTCCACGCGCGCGCGGCGCGACTCGCTGTCCGCCAGCTGGCGCAGGGCCTCCACGCGCTCCTGGTGCGCGGTGCGCTCGGCGCCGCGCAGGCGGCGGAAGGTCTCCGCGCCGTGCGCGGCCACCAGGAACACGAAGCTGAGGCTGATGGACTGGCTGATGACCGCCGACACGGGCGCGTGCGCCAGCCACGTCATCAGCACCACCGCCGCCAGCGTGCCCCCGATGGCGGTCCACACCGGCAGCCGCTGGCCCGGGGTGAAGACCGTGACGAAGAGCGGCACCGTGTAGAAGGCGGAGAACAGCGGGCTCTCCAGGCCGCCGGTGGCGTGGATGCTCGCCGTGAGCGCGGAGAGGCTCACCACGCCCGCCGCGATGCCGCTCAGCGGAGGGCGGAGCCGGCCCACGCCCACGAGCGCGCCCAGCACCACGAACGTCCCGGCCCACACCAGGTGCGCCAGGAAGAACGGAGGATGCACGCCGCCCAGCACCAGCGGATGCGCCAGGGCGCCCAGGGCGATGAGCAGCGCGCACCACCAATAGGTGCGCCGTCGCACCCGCTGCCGGGCCAGGACGTCGCCGTCCACGGCCTCCCGCGCTTGTGGATCCGAAGCCGTCACCCCGGGCCTAGTCCGCGCGGGCCCGCTGCGCGGCGGGACGCGCGAGCTGGCGCCTCGCGTACGCCTGCAGCCCCGGGAAGTCCTTCGTCCGGCCCAGGGAGCCGGCCCACGCGAGGATGGACGCCACGAGCACGTCCGCCGCGCTGAAGCGCGAACCCGCGACGAACTCACGTCCCTCGAGCCGCGCGTCCAGCACCCGCGCCGCGTCGGTGAAGCGCTGCACGGCGCGCTCGGCGAGGGCGGGGACGCGCTGGGCCTCCGGCAGGGACTGGGTGTGTTCGAGGAAGGCCTCCAGCGGCGGCTCCAGCGTGGTCATCGCGAAGGCCATCCACTGGTAGTAGGCGGCGCGCTCGGGGGAGCCGGGCTCCGGCGCCAGGCCCTTCTGCGGGAAGCGGTCCGCCAGGTGGAGCAGGTGCGCGGTGGACTCCATGAAGACCTGCCCGCCGTCCTCCAGCGCGGGCACGAAGCCCAGCGGGTGGACGTGCTGGAGATAGTCAGGCTGCTTGTGCGCGCCCTGGGCCAGGTCCACGCGGACCAGCTCGTACGGCACGCCCAGCTCCTCCAGCAGCCAGCGCGGACGCGTCGAGCGCGTGCGAGGCGCGTAGTACAGCTTCATGTCGAGTCCTCCCGTGGGCGACGCAGGCGCCGGGCCTTGCCCAGGCGCACCGCATCCCGCCCCCGTTTCTTCGCCTGTCCCACGCCGGAGGGCAAGATGGGGTCAGGACACACCGAGCGCAGCCGGCAGCCTCGGCACTCGGCGCCGCTCCACACCGCGTCGAAGAGCGCCGTGGTCCGGTCGATGGTGTCGAAGTCCTCCGTGACGAAGCCCATCTCGAAGTTGCGGACGTCCTCCCCCTTGGCGCCCAGCCCCGCGCCGGTGAGGTTGGCGCTGCCCAGGTAGACCCACGCCCCGTCCACCACCACCGCCTTGAAGTGCACGCGCGGGCACACCTTCAGCTCCAGCCCGCCCTTCACCAGCCGCGAGCGCGCGTCGAACGCGGCCCGGAACGGACGGCTGGGCAGCTCCGCGTGCAACAGCCGCAGCGCCACGCCCCGCGCGGCCAGCCCGTCCAGCACCTCCAGCAGCGGCACGAACCGCCCCGCCGCCCGCTCCACGTACATCGCCTTCACGTTGGCCGTGGCCATCCACACCGACTCGCGGGCGTGCGCCAGCTTGCGCAGCACCACCTCCTGGTACAGCGCGCGCCCCGCCAGCAGCTCCGCGTCGATGGGTCTCATCATGTCACCCAGAGTCTCACATTGGATTACATGACTCCATCCCCCCGTGCCCTTGCACCGTCCACCGGTGGATGGATGACCGGCGGTCAGCTTGACGAATGACCGGCGGTCATTTAACCGAGGGTCATGGTGGCGGCACTGGCGGCGAAGAAGGGGGTTCCGCCGAGGGCGCGGCGGGACTCGGACAAGGAAGCGCGGCGGCGGGAGCTGCTGGACGCGGCGCGGGCGCTGTTCGAGGCCACGTCCTTCGCCGAGGTGAAGATGGCGGACGTGGCGGCGCGGACGGGGCTGGCGAAGGGGACGGTGTTCCTCTACTTCCCGACGAAGGAGGCGCTGTTCCTGGCGCTCCTGGACGACCTGCTCACCGCGTGGTTCGCGAAGCTGAACGGGCGGCTCTCCGAAGGCGGGGGGGAATGGACCGGGCCCCGGCTGGCGCGCACGGTGGCGGCGTCGCTGGAGGGGGAGGAGACGTTCACCCGGCTGCTGGCGCTGATGCAGACGGTGCTGGAGCAGAACGTGTCGGTGGAGCAGGCCCAGGCGTTCAAGGAGCGGGTGCTCGTGTCCATGGGGACGACGGCGGCGCTGCTCCAGGAGCGGCTGCCCTTCCTCACGCCGGACACGGCGGGGCGGCTCATCCGCCACGTGCACGCGCTGATGACGGGGCTGCGGCAGATGGCGGACATCGCGCCCGTGGCGCGCGAGGTGCTGACGCTGCCGCACATGGCGCCGCTGCGCGTGGACTTCACCGCCGAGCTGACGGCGGCCATCACCACCCTCCTTCGCGGGCTCGAGGCCCGTTGACCCCACCCGTCTTCTTCCGAATCCAAAATGGAGCCCGTCATGCTGGAAGCCGTCGCGTCCCTCCTTCCGAAGCCCACCGCTGAAATCGACCGCATCCGTTCGGTGTTCGAGTCGCAGCGCGCGAACCGCTGGAACCTGTCGCGCGGCACGGCGGCGGAGCGCATCGCGCGGCTGCGCAAGCTGCGCGAGGCCATCATCGCGCGCCGCGAGCAGCTGGCGGAGGCCATCCATCAGGACTTCCGCAAGCCGGCGGTGGAGGTGGAGCTGACGGAGATCCACCCGACGCTGGAGGAGCTGAACCACACGGTGAAGCACCTGAAGGCGTGGATGAAGCCCAAGCGGGTGGCGACGCCGCTGACGCTCAAGGGCGCGTCCAGCCACGTGCGCTTCGAGGCGAAGGGCGTGGTGCTCATCCTGTCGCCGTGGAACTACCCGTTCCAGCTCCTGGCCGCGCCGCTCATCGCGGCGGTGGCGGCGGGCAACGCGGTGATGCTCAAGCCCAGTGAGAAGACGCCGCACACCTCGCGCTTCCTGGCGCAGCTGGTGCGGGACGTGTTCCCGGAGAACGAGGTGGCGGCGTTCGAGGGGGGCGCGGAGGTGGCTGAGGCGCTGCTCCAGCAGCCGTTCGACCACTTCTTCTTCACGGGCAACCCGCACATCGGCCGCAAGGTGATGGCGGCGGCGACGAAGTTCCTCTCCAGCGTGACGCTGGAGCTGGGGGGCAAGTCGCCGGTCATCATCGACGAGTCCGCGAACCTGACGGCGGCGGCGGAGGCGCTGGCGTGGGGCAAGTTCGTGAACGCGGGCCAGACGTGCGTGGCGCCGGACTACATCTACGTGCCGGCGTCGAAGCAGCAGGCGTTCCTGGAGGCGCTCAAGGCGGTGCTGACGCGCTTCTACGGGGCGACGGAGGCGGAGCGGCAGGCCAGCCCGGACTTCGCGCGGGTGGTGGATCCGGCCGCCTGGAAGCGGCTCAAGGAGGTGCTGGACCGCACGGTCGCCGCAGGGGCGAGGGTGGAGGCGGGCGGCACGGCGGACGGGCCGTCGCGGTACGTGGCGCCCACGGTGTTGTCCGGGGTGACGACGGCGATGCCCATCATGGAGGCGGAGATCTTCGGGCCGGTGTTGCCGGTGCTGACGTACGAGCGGCGCGAGGAGATCTACGCGCACATCCACGAAGGCGGGAAGCCGCTGGCGCTCTACGTGTTCGCGCAGGACTCGAAGGTGGTGGAGGAGGTGCTCGCCCATACGACGTCGGGCGGGGTGGTGGTGAACAACGTGCTCATCCACGTGGCGAACCCGAACCTGCCGTTTGGCGGGGTGGGGATGAGCGGGCTGGGGAACTACCACGGGCACTACGGCTTCAAGACGTTCAGCCACGAGCGGGCGGTGATGGTCCAGTGGATGAAGTCGCTGGCTTCGGTGTTCTTCCCGCCGTATCGGGGAAAGGCCCAGGAGTGGGCCTCCCGCGCGACCCGGATGCTGGAGTAGGTCCGGGAGCGGGAAGAGAGGACCGGCATGCGCGTGGTGTCAGTGGAAGAGGCCCTGGTCCCCAGCGACCTGCAGACGGTGTTCGACCGTTTGCAGGCGCGCCGTTGGGAGCTGGCGAAGACAGGGCCGAAGGAGCGCCTCGCGCGACTGGAGAAGCTCAAGACGCTGCTGCTGGAGCGGCGGGAGGAGCTGGCGGACGCGCTGCACGAGGACTTCCACAAGCCGGCGGCGGAGGTGGAGGCGACGGAGATCCTCCCGGTGCTGCTGGAGCTGGCGCACGTGCAGAAGCACCTGAAGGCGTGGATGAAGCCGCGCAAGGTGGGCGCGCCGCTGCTGCTCGCGGGCACGAAGAGCGAGGTGCACGCGGAGCCCAAGGGCGTGGTGCTCATCCTGGCGCCGTGGAACTACCCGTTCCACCTGCTGGTGTCGCCGCTGGTGGCGGCGGTGGCGGCGGGCAACGCGGTGCTGTGCAAGGCCAGTGAGAAGACGCCGGGCACGGCGCGCTTCCTGGCGCAGCTCCTGCGGGACGTGTTCCCGGCGGACGAGGTGGCGCTGGTGGAGGGCGGTCCCGCGGTGGGCGAGGCGCTGTTGCGGCTGCCGTTCGACCACTTCTTCTTCACGGGGGGACCGCGCGTGGGGCGGCGGGTGATGGAGGCGGCGGCGCGGCACCTGGCGGGGGTGACGCTGGAGCTGGGTGGGAAGTCGCCGGTCATCGTGGATGCGTCAGCGGACGTGGACGCGGCGGCGGAGCGGATCGTCTGGGGGAAGTTCCTCAACGCGGGGCAGACGTGCATCGCGCCGGACCATGTCTGGGTGCACGCGTCGAGGGAGGAGGCGCTGCTCACGGGGCTGAAGGCCGCGCTGGAGCGCTTCTACGGGAAGACGGAGGAGGCGCGGCGGGCGACGCCGGACTTCTGCCGGATGGTGGATGACGGCGCGTTCCGGCGCGTGTGCGGGCTCATGGACGCCTCCGTGGCGGCAGGGGCGCGGGTGGTGGTGGGCGGCGGCGTGCACGCGGAGACGCGCTACATCGCGCCCACGGTGCTGGCAGATGTGACGCCGGAGTCGCCGGTGATGGAGGAGGAGATCTTCGGGCCGCTGCTGCCGGTGCTCCGCTTCGAGTCACTGGATGAGGTGGTGACGCAGGTGCGCGCGGGGGGCAAGCCGCTGGCCCTGTATGTCTTCAGCCAGCAGGAGGCGACGGTGGAGCGCCTGCTGAAGGAGACGAGCGCGGGCGGCACGGTGGTGAACAACGTGGTGTTGCACAACGTGAACCCTCACCTGCCGTTTGGCGGTGTCGGGCAGAGCGGGCTGGGCGCGTACCACGGCGAGACGGGCTTCAAGGCCTTCAGCCACGAGCGCGCGGTGGTGCGCCAGGGCCGCACGGCCTTCACGAACCTGTTCTTCCCGCCGTACCGGGGCAAGGCGCAGCGGCTGGCGCGGCTCGCGAGCAAGCTGTTCGAATAGGATGGAAGGCACGATGAGCTCCGAACACGCACCACCACCTCGAGGCTTGTATGGGCAGCGACCCAGCAAGAGCGCGGACGCGGCCCGCAGGCTTCAGTTCGAGCGACTGGCCGCGATGACGCCCCGGGAGCGCGTGCTGCTCGCGCTCAGCCTCAAGGAGCGGATGCGTTACATCACGCCTGCGCGTACCGAGAAGCCGGACCCTGGTGCTCCCCGATGAGTGACGCAGTGGGTGCCAACAGGCAGGAGCGGACGCTCGAGGTCGCGGAGCACGTGGTCGGAGTCCTGGAGCAGCATGGCATCCACGCCGCGGTCATTGGCGCAATCGCGCTGGCCGTTCACTACTACCCCCGGCAGACGGAAGACTTCGATCTGGCCATCAACATCAACCCCTTCCCGCGATTTCGTCAGCTCGACGAAGTCCTGAGGCAGGAGGGTTTCGAGACCGACCTCAGCTACCCCGATGCGGATGATCCCCTGGGCGGCGTCCTACGCGTTTCGGGAGCGGATTTCGAAACCATCGAGATCGTGAACTTCCAGAACCCCTGGCCCGGCGCGAAGGACAACACCCTGCTCGCGCAGGAGGCAATCCAGTCCGCCTCCTTGCCCTTGAACGCGGGCAGCCGTCTTCGAGTTGTCGGCCTCGCGCATCTCATCGCCTTGAAGCTCTTCGCGGGCGGATGGAAGTCGAAGGCCGACGTCATGGAGTTGCTGGAGCGCAACCGGCCACATCTGGATGTCGCGGAGCTTCGTGACGTCTGCGAGCGCAACAAGCTTTGGCCTGAGCTCCAGCCCCTGCTCCAAGAGCTCGGCATTTCCTAGCGGGCGCGGCTCGCGAGCAAGCTGTTCGAATAATTCCCACGAGTCGTGTTCAGCGGCTCAGGGGTTGCCCGGATACAGGGCGAAAACGGTGTGGTTCACGTGGGTGAAACACGCTGTTTCACTCACGTTCCATGGTCCACGACCCATGGGTCATGATTCACCTCGCAGGCATGCGCACCCTTCTTCGCCTGCTCATCGTGGTCCCGCTGCTCACCGCCTGCGGAGGCTCCGACGACGACTCGTCGCCGGACTCCTGCTCGAACAACTCCGCCCCGGACACCTACAAGTCCGGCAGGAAGGCGGCCTGTTCCGGCCAGGCCACCGACGCCTACGCCTGCTGCGGCTACCAGACCGAGACCTGCAGCTACACCCTCTGCCGCAAGTCGCTCTGCGGCGAATGGGAGGAGCAGAGCTGGGCCTGCGGCTGAACCCCTGCCTCCGGCCCTCGGGGATGCCCGGGGGCCTTGGAGCGCGCTAGCTGCGCAGGCCCGGCGCTTCCTGGCCCGTGCGCGCGACGTACTCCGTGTAGCCGCCGCCGTACTTGTGGATGCCGTCCGGCGTCAGCTCCAGCACCCGGTTCGACAATGCGGCCAGGAAGTGCCGGTCGTGGGACACGAACAACATCGTGCCCTCGTAGCGCGACAGCGCGGTGATCAGCATCTCCTTCGTGCCCATGTCCAGGTGGTTCGTGGGCTCGTCCAGCACCAGGAAGTTCGGCGGGTCGTAGAGCATCTGCGCCATCACCAGACGCGCCTTCTCTCCACCCGACAGCACCCGGCACTTCTTCTCCACCTCGTCGCCGCTGAACCCGAAGCAGCCCGCCAGCGCCCGCAGCGACCCCTGCCCCGCGCGCGGGAACGCGTCCGACAGCTGCTCGAAGACCGTCTTCTCTCCGTCCAGCAGGTCCATGGCGTGCTGCGCGAAGTAGCCCATCTTCACGCTGCCACCCAACGCCACCGAGCCCTCATCCGGCTGCGTCGTGCCCGTCACCAGCTTGAGCAGCGTGGACTTGCCCGCGCCGTTCACGCCCATCACGCACCAGCGCTCCGCGCGCCGCACCAGGAAGTCCAGGCCGTCGTAGATGGTCCGCTTGCCGTAGCCCTTCACCACGTTCTTCAGGTTCACCACGTCGTCACCCGAGCGCGGCGGCGGCTGGAACTCGAAGAGCACCGTGGAGCGGCGCTTGGGCGGCTCCACCTTCTCGATCTTCTCCAGCTTCTTCACCCGGCTCTGCACCTGCGCGGCGTGCGACGCGCGGGCCTTGAACCGCTCGATGAACTTGATCTCCTTCGCGAGCATCGCCTGCTGACGCTCGTACTGCGCCTGCTGCTGCGCCTCGTTCTGCGCGCGCTGGCCTTCGTAGAAGTCGTAGTTGCCCGAGTACGTCGTCAGCGAACCGCCGTCGATCTCCACCACCTTCGTCACGATGCGGTTCATGAACTCGCGGTCGTGCGACGTCATCAGCAGCGCGCCCTCGTACCCCTTGAGGAAGCCCTCCAGCCAGATGAGCGACTCCAGGTCCAGGTGGTTGGAGGGCTCGTCCAGGAACATCGCGTCCGGGCGCATGAGCAGGATGCGCGCCAGCGCCACGCGCATCTTCCAACCGCCCGACAGCGCGCCCACGTCGCCGTCCATCATCTCCTCGCTGAAGCCCAGGCCCGCGAGGATCTCCCGCGCCCGTCCCTCCAGCGCGTACCCGCCCAGCTCCTCGAAGCGGCCCTGCACCACGCCGTAGCGCTCGACGAGCTTCTCCATCTCGTCCGCCTGGTCCGGGTCCCCCATGGCGGCCTCCAGCGTCTTCATCTCCGCCGCGACGGTGCTCACCGGGCCCGCGCCGTCCATCACCTCGGACACCGCGCTGCGGCCGGCCATCTCCCCCACGTCCTGGCTGAAGTAGCCGATGGTGACGCCCCGGTCGATGGAGACCTGCCCTTCGTCCGGGTACTCCTGGCCGGTCATCATCCGGAACAGCGTCGTCTTGCCCGCGCCGTTCGGGCCCACCAGGCCCACCTTTTCGCCCTTGTGGAGCGCGGCCGAGGCCTCCACGAAGAGAAGCTGCTGACCGTGCTGCTTGCCGATGTTGTCGAGACGGATCATGTGCGTACCGAAAGGGCCCGGGAATCAGGCGGCGCGCCCTTATGCCACGACCCGCCCGCCCGAGGGATGCTTCCGAACCCCCGGCACCCCTGGCCCCATCCCCGCGGCCGGGCAGGCAGGCCCCCGTCCGGGATTCCGCCCTGCCGGTAAGCCCCTCCGCCCTCAGGTGTCCCGGTGCACCGTGCCCGGGGAGAACGCCGGGGTGCAGATGGCCACGTACTCCGCGCCCTCTTCCTCGGGGGTGCTGTAGCGGACCCACTCGCCCGGCTCGCACACCACCGTCTGGCCCGCGTGCACGTCCATCACCCCGCCCTTGTGCTCCACCCGCAGCGTGCCCGCGAGCACCAGCGTGATTTCACGGAACTCGGGCGTCTGCCCCGGCTCCTCCCACCCGCCCGGGCTGCGCATGTGCGCCACGCTGATGTTCGACGTCTTGGAGTTCACCCGGCCCACGTATTCGTCGATGAGCTTCGGCTTGTTGCCCACCGCCGTCACGCGGATGGGCTTCGGGATGAGCGTGGGCATGCGGAGGCTCCAGGAGGGGGGGACACGAGGGGGGAACAGCGGCCGCCCCTACCCTACCAGCGCGTGGCGTAGAGTGCCGCCGTGCTGACCGTCGACGCCCATCCCCTCCTCGACCTCGTTGCCTTCACCTCCTCCTTCCCTGCCCCCCTGGGGGAGCTGCCCGCGCCTGACTGGCTGCAGGCCCTGCTGAAGCCCGGCGCCACCGCGCCCCTCCAGAGCGACGACGCCGTGCGAGGCGCCGTGCGGGACCTGCTCCGCCACGGCGGCTACAAGCCCACCGGCCGGGGCAAGCCCGCGTCCGAGTACCTGGTGCGCGCCTCCGGCGACGGGACGCTGGGCACCATCAACGCCGCGGTGGACGCATGCAACGCGGTGTCGCTGCACAGCGGCCTGCCCATCAGCGTCGTGGACCTGGACCGCGCCCGGGCGCCCTTCCGCGTCGCCACCGCCATCCAGGGCGACCGCTACGTCTTCAACGCGTCCGGGCAGACCATCGACCTGGAGGGGCTGCTGTGCCTCTTCGACGCCGAGGGCCCCTGCGCCAACGCGGTGAAGGACGCGCAGCGCACCAAGACGGACGGCACCACGCGCCGCACCCTCACGCTGCTGTGGGGCACGAAGGAGCTCCAGGGCCACACCGGGCGCGCCTTCGCCTGGTATCGCGAGCTGCTGGAGCGCCTGGGCGCCACCGTCGAAGCCGTCCGCTGAAGGCAGCCCCTACGGCTTCGGCGCGGGCGCCTCGGGCTCCAGCCCCAGCCCCGCCACGATGCGCTCCACCACGCCCTCCGCGGGCGGCGTCACGTCCACGGAGAGGGCGCCTTCGGGCGGCTCCAGCTCCGCCAGCTGGCTGCCCAGCAGCGCGGCCGGCATGAAGTGCCCCAGCCGCTGCTGGAGGCGCTCGCGGATGATGGCCGCGGACGCGTGCAGGTACACCCAGCGCTGGCGCGCGGCGTCCACCGTGAGCCGCGCGCGGTGGAGCTGCTTGAGGCCGGAGAACGCCAGGACCAGGTCCTCGTCCTCGTCCATCGCCTTCTCCAGCCGCGCGCGCAGCAGCTCCAGCCAGGGCTGCCGGTCCACGTCCGTCAGCGGCGTTCCCGAAGCCATCTTCCGGCGGTTCGCCACCGAGTGCAGGTCGTCCGCGTCCACGAAGCCCCAGCCCAACCTGTCCGCGAGCTCGCGGCCCACCGTGGACTTTCCGGTGCCTGAAACCCCCATGACGATGACCACCATGCGGTTGAAGCCTCCCAGCGCCCCGCGCCCGTCCCCTGATGCTGCGACCTTCCCGCGCCCCGCGCCACGCGAGATGCATGGCCGGTGGCGCACCGGACATCCCGAGCCTGGAGGGGAGCGTCCACTGCCCGACGCCGCGCCTTCGGCCCCCGCGACAAGCGCCCGCTACCGCACGGTGAACGGGCGCGAGCTGCCCGAGTACGGGTGCACGCGCCCGTCCCAGCCGGACTTCCAGTTGCCCTCGTGCACCAGCCGGTAGGTGCCCGGCGCCGTGTCCAGGGGGATGGGCCAGTCGATCCGCACCAGCGAACACGCGAGCGTGGGCACGCAGTACTCGCGCTGCCAGTGGTACAGCGCGCCGCCCTCCCCGTCGTGCGCCACGTCCCGCCACGTGCCGTCCGGCTGTCGCCGCTGGACGCGCAGGTAGGTGCCGTTCAGCTTCAGGTCGTTGCGCGGGTGGCCGCCCCAGAACGTGGCGCTCGCCATGTCGCCCCGCGCGTACGAAGGCTTCGCCTCCTCCGCGACGGCGCCGAAGTCCACCCACAGCAGCTTGTCGTCGAACACCACGCCGGGCTGGAGGCCCACCACCGCGCGGCGCAGGTCGCGGGGCCGGGGCCCGTGCGGCACGGGCGTCCCGTCGCGCAGCGCGCTGGCGAGCCCCGCGAAGGACTGCTGCAACGCGGCCAGCGTCCACGGGCCGAAGTGCGTGGACGCGCCCTCGTAGTCCTGGCGCGCGTACTCCTCGCGCGTGGCCACGTAGCCTGAGTAGGCGTTGGACAGCCCCGCGATGACCACGTCCGTCACGCCCGCGCCCTGGAGGTGCGCGCGCACGGTGTCGCGCAGCCGGCGGCCCGCCATGGTGGTCAGCTCGAAGGGCACGGCCACCAGCGCCAGCGGCCCCACCGTCACCAGCTGCAGGGGCAGCACCTCCGGCGTCCACGGGTAGGGCTTCATCGTGCCCATCTCCAGGACGATGGGCTTCTCTCCCTGACAGGGCGTGGTGACGGCCGCGCAGGTGAACTGGTTCCACACGTCGTGCACGGATTCGCACGTGGCGCCCTCGGAGCCGAAGCCGGGCCCGTCCTCCGCGCCGGCCAGCATCGACAGGCCGATGGACGCCGGGCACGTGCGGTGCGGGGCGCCGTCCGTGTACGCGGGCGCCACGTCCACCGCGTCCATCTTCACGTAGGTGTGCCGGTAGTCCACGCCGCCCATCACGGGCATCCCGGCGGTGGCCCACAGGTGCGCGGCGAAGTCGTACTGCTTCTTCGCGGAGATGGCCGCGTCCTCGAAGTCGTTCGCGCCGCCGCCGTTCGTGCCCCCCAGGATGTTGGGCGTGACGTCGCCCTCGTTGGAGTTGGCGAAGGCCGCGACGAAGGTGTCCGGCCCCCCGGGCAGCAGCCCGCCCTCCCCCACCTCGAAGGCGTGCGACGCCATCCCCTTGTTGTCCCCGCTGATGTACGTGTTGGTGTTGCCGAAGGACGTGGCGTGCACGGCGAACCAGTCGATGAGGCCCACCTCGTGCCCGTCCGCGCGCGTCAGCCGCAGGAGCGTCATCCGGGGGTCCACGTTGTCCGGGTAGCGGGCGCGCTCGGCCTCGGGGTTTCGCAGGTAGGCCTCCGGTGAGCGGTTGGCGCTCGCGCCGCGCAGGTCCCCCGAGGCCAACCGCAGCGAGCCCTCGGCCAGCCGCGCGTTGGCGCGCACGATGGAGTCCGTGATGCCGGAGACGATGGCCTCGAAGTTCTGGGGGATGAAGCCGAAGGTGGTCAGGTTGTAGAGCGTGTAGTGGCTGTAGCCGCCGGGCCCGGCGTGCGTGTGCGTGGCGCTGAGCAGCACGTTGTCGTCGGAGAACACGTCGCCCAGCTTCGCGCGCAGCCGCTCCACCACCTGCTGCCGCACCGCCTGGAACACCATGCCCAGGTCCGCGCTGACGAACGCCACGCGGCGGCCATTGCACGGCGAGGCGATGACGAACGCACGCGAGTACAGCCGCAGGTGGATGCCCTCCGTCTTCTGCGCCACCTGCGCGTAGCCCATCATCCCCACCTCCGCGGCGGGGCCGGTGATGTCGGAGCGCGCCGCGCCGATGAGGAAGTTCGCGGAGCCCGAGCAGGCGTCGACCCCCGGCCCGGCGGCGGCCTCCACCGAAGCCGGAGCCTCTTCCGCGCCCGCCAGGGAGGGCCCCAGGGAGGACCCCGCGGGCCCCAGCGCCAGCACGCTGCCCAACAGCAGCCCCAACACCGGGGCGAGGCGAGCGGTCAGCGTGCGCATGGCATCCTCCACGGCCTCCGGGCGGAAATGCCCTTGCGGCAAGGCGCCGTCGGGACCTGGACTCCTCACCGCGGCGCGAGGCCCAGCGTGGCTCCACCGGGCCTGGGAAGGCAGCGCACGCGAGGGCAGGCCGTCCGGCGCTCCACACTCGAACACGGAGGCGCGCCGGTTTCAGTCCATTTCGAGGCAGCGCCCGGGAGGCTCGCTCCCCCGCCCGGACGCGGAATGCGGGCGGGCTCAGGCCACGCGTGCGGGGCGCGAGGCGGCGGCGTGCAGGGTGACGCGGAAGGTGGCGCCGTGGCCCGGAGTGGACTCCACGCCGATGCTGCCGCCCAGCGCGCGCACGATGGTGTCGCAGATGGACAGGCCCAGCCCGGTGCCCTGGCCCGGCGCCTTGGTGGTGAAGAACGGGTCGAAGATGCGGCGGATCAGCTCCGGCGCGATGCCCCGCCCCGTGTCGCGCACGTCCACCACCACGCGGCCGTCGCCGTCCACGCGGGTGACGAGGCGGATTTCGTGCTCGTCCGTGAGGCCCTCGGGGATCGCGTGCGCGGCGTTGATGACCAGGTTGAGGAACACCTGGAACAGCTTGCCCTCGTTGGCGCGCACCGCCGGCACCGCGCCGTACTGCTTCACCAGCCGGGCGCGCGGACGGATTTCGCTGGCCGCCATCTGCGTGACGGAGTCCAGCACGCGGTGCAGGTCCACCGGCTCGTCGTGCGCGTCGTCCACGCGGGAGAAGACCTTGAGCTGGCGGACGATCTGCCGCATCCGCTCGGAGCCTTCGCGCGCGTCGTCCAGCACCTGTTGGTATTCCAGCAGCTCCTCCGCCCCCAGGGGCCGGGGCATGGGGCCCAGCGCGCGGTGCAGGAACTCCAGGTTGGACAGCACGTAGGACAGCGGGTTGTTCAGCTCGTGCGCGATGCCCGCGGCCAGCATGCCCATGGAGGCCAGCCGGTCCCCCAGCATGAGCTTCGCCTGGATGTGCTTTCGCTCGGTGAAGTCGCGCGCCACCGTCACGCGCGCGGGCACGCCGTCGAAGAGCACGCCCAGCGTCACCAGGTCCGCGCTCACCACCTGCCCGTCGCGGCGCACCAGCGGCACCTCGTGCGAGCGGGCCGCCAGCGCCCCGTCCTGCGCTTCCTCCAGGTGGCGGCGCGCCACCTCCTGGTCCTCGCGCCGCACCAGCCCCAGCAGGTGCCGCCCCAGCAGCTCCGCGGGGTCCTGGTAGCCCAGGTACTTGGCCATGGCCGGGTTCACCGACAGGAGCATCCCGTCCGTCGTGTGCACCACCACCGGATCCGGGAAGCCCTCGATGAGCAGGTGGAAGCCCGCCTCCGTGCGCCGCAGCGCGGTCTCCGTGCGCACGCGCAGCGCGTCCGTCGTGTGCTGCTCCAGCGCCAGCGACAGCGCGCCCGCGGCGCCGGACAGCAGGTTCACCTCCACGTGCGACCAGGGCCGCGCGTCGTCGCAGTTGTCGAAGCCGATGAAGCCGAACGGCTCCCCGTGCACGAACAGGGGCAGGACCAGCAGCGAGCGGATGCCCTGCGCCAGCAGCACCGGCGCCGTGCCGTCCCCGAAGTCCTCCGGCCGGCCCTGCACCGGCTCCCCGCGGTGCAGCTGCTCCAGCTGGTGCAGCCGGAAGGCCTCGTCCACCGGCCAGGCCTGCGTGTCCGGGTTCTCCAGCTCGCGCGAGACGCCGGGCGCGGCCCACTCCGCCCGCTGGGACTGGAGGATCCGGCCGTTGGCCTCGCGGTGGAACTCGAAGACGTAGGCGCGGCTGGCGCCCGCGACGCGGCCCAGCGGCTCCAGGATGGCGTTGTACAAATCCCCGGAGGTCTCCGGCGCCAGCAACCGCCGCTGCACCTCCACCATCGCGCCCAGGTAGCGCTCGCGCGTGGTGGCGGCCTCCTCCGCCATCCGGCGCGGGGTGACGTCCACCAGCGTGCCCAACACACCGCCCAGGTGCTCGGGATCTCCCGTGGCGGACACCTCCACCCAGCGCGGCTGCGCGCCCCCCGCGAGCCGCAGCTCCAGCCGCGTCGGCACGTCGATGCGCGAGGTGGCCGTGCGCAGCAGCGCGCGCGCCTGATCCCGGTCCTCCGGGTGGAACAGGTCCACCAGCGCGCGGCCCGTCCACGCGCCCGCGGACATTCCGACCAGCCGCTCCCACGCGGGGCTCGCGAGGACCAGGCGGCCGGCCGCATCCAGCTCGAAGAGCACCTCGCGCAGGAGCGAACCGGCCCGCTGGAAGCGGCGGGTGTCCACGAGGGCGCTCGCCATGGAGGCCTGCTCCGGAGCAGCGGCGCTCCCCGTCTCGCGTTGCTCCTGCGACACCGCGGCCTCCTTCATCACGGATGAAACGGGCCAATACATGAAAAAGAGGCCGACCCAGCCGGTCCGTCCGGGTGTCCGCCCTCTCTCCGTTTCAGCGCGGACCGAAGCATAGGGCGCTCGAATGTTTCAAAGTCAATGGACCCACCGAGGACTCAGGGGTTTCCATCGGAGTCCGGGGGCTCCCAACCCCCTGGGATTCCAGAACGAGGGCGTTGACGACGGTCGCCGAGCAGGCGAGCAGGCACGCCCCCGACGATGGCCCACGGGGGCACGTCGCGGGTGACGACGGCGCCCATGGCAATCACCGCGTGGTCGCCCACGGTGACGCCGTCGGTGATGCCCGCGTTGGCGCCCACCCAGACGTCGTCGCCGATCACGATGCCCCTGGACGTGACGGGCTGGTCGCGCACGGGGCGGTCCGGCGCGAGGCCGTGGTCGAAGGCGTAGAGGGTGGCGCCGGTGGCGACGCGGCTGCCCTCGCCGATGCGGATGCCGCACGCGCCGCCGTCCAGGCTGACGCGCGCGTTGAGGCTCACGCGCGGCCCCAGCACCACCGGTCCGTGCACGAAGGCGTCCGCGCCAATGCTGCACCCGGGCCCGATGCGCACGGTGCGGCCGGGCTCCGCGAAGATGCGCGCCTCCGGGGCGATGAAACATCCCTCCGCGATGTCGACGGTCTCCAGCGCGCGCAGGCGGTCCTGCACCTCGCGCTGCCAGGCCTCCGCCCACTCGCGGTGACGCGGCTTGAGGCTGAAGTAGAGCCACGGCATCCACGACAGCCGCAGCTTGTGTTGTTCACGGCGTCGCGCTTCCAGGTCCACGCCGTCCTGACTACCACGGCGCCGGGTTCAGCCGGAGGCGGGCGCCACGGTGAAGTGGCAGCGCTCGCGCTCCCTCGCCACGGCGTCCGCGTCCAGGGGCGTGGGGAGCAGGCGGCAGAGCATGTCGTCCGGCTCCCACGGGTACGGCTGGCCGTCCAGGCGCACGCGGCCATCGGCGACGGCGTGGGTGGCCTCCACGAGGGAGAGCGCGGACAGGTCGCGCATCAGCGCCTCGAAGCGGCCCTGGCGCTCCGGGGTGGAGAAGTGGAAGCGGCCCCGCGCGACGACGGCCAGGTGGAACCACATGGGCCGGAAGGCCACGCCCGCGAGCCCCAGGCGCTGGGCCATGGCGAGCAGCACCTCCGTGGTCTCGCGAGACAGGCCCAGGCCGGGCACCTCCTGTCCGGGCAGCTGCGGGCGCGTGTCGCTGAAGCGGGCGCGCGGGTGGCGCAGGGAGAGCCAGTTGGCGAAGAGGAAGGTCTCCCCCTGGAGGACCTTCTTCTCCAGCACGGCGTCCGACAGCAGGTGCTCACGGCCGCCCGCGTGGCCCAGCACCTTGATGCGGTCGCCGGTGCCGCCGGTGGAGGACACCTCCACGCGCAGGCGGCTGTAGCCCAGGCGCTCCACGTACGACAGCAGGCCGTAGCGGAAGAGCGCGTACTCGATGCCCTGGGCGGTGTAGTGGCCCAGCACGCGCGGCTGCACCTCCGGGCCCAGCCGCAGCGGGCCCTCCAGGTCCTCCAGCGTGAGCGGTTCCCAGCCGGGGGTCGCGCTCGGGGAGTGCGCCGTCTCCGGGTCCAGCAGGTGCGCGATGCGCTGGAAGCGCGCGCTCAGCGGATCATACCGGGCGGTGATGCGCTGGTGGCCCAGGCCCGCGAGCACCAGCACCGTGCCCGCGAACAGCTTCCAGGACTCGGCGTGGTAGCCGCCGCCGGGCAGCCACACGCTGGCCCGTCCCCGCAGCGCCGAGGCGATGGCCACGTCGCGCTTGCGCGCGCCCTGGAGCGTGATGCCCACGCGGCCGAAGCGGTCCCCGGACAACACGTCTCCGCCGGCGATGACGAAGGTGATGTCGGAGTGGGGCATGCGCGCCAGCATCTCCTTCACCTTCTGCACGTAGGTGGCGTCGTCGCAGCCATCCGGCACGCGCGTCTCGTCCACGCCGACGGGGAGCACGCCCCAGTCGCTGCCGGACACGGAGCCGATCCAGACCTTCGGCTGTCCGGCGAGACACGCGGCGGTGCCATCCGGCGGGTGCGCGTCCAGGTCCAGCACGGCCACGGAGCCGTCGAAGCCCGCGGCGCGCAGGTCCGCGACGGCGACGGCGATGTCATTGACGGTGCAGAAGCCGCCGCCCCGGTCCGGCCGGGCGTGGTGGAAGCCGCCGGCCATGTTGACCACGGGGCCCTGCCGCGCGAGCGCCAGCCGCGCCGCCCCCAGCGTGCCGCCGCACACGGTGCGCACGCTGTCGAGCAGCGCGTCCACGGGGACCTCCGACGGGTCGGTGGCGTAGATGCGCGCGAGCGTCGCGGGGTCGGAGAGGGACTCCAGGTAGCGGGCGTCGTGCACGCGCGCGAGCTGGGCGTAGGACACCGGCACGGGGTGGCGGACGTCCGCGGCGCGCACCACGCCGGCCTCCAGCAGGTACCAGGTGGTGAAGTCGGTGCCGCGCGGCTCGATGCCCACGGAGGACTCGATGCCGGAGAGGGGCAGGCGGTAGGACTCGTCGTAGAAGACGTGCACCCGGCCGCGTCCCAGGCCCAGCCGCCACAGCCACGCTTGAATCATGCGCGCCTCGGGGACGGGGAAGGAGGGCGGGCGTTCACGGGAGACGGGGACACGGGAGGCACGGGCCCTTCATCCTGCGAGGGGGCCGTGGGCGCAAGCCTCATTCCACGGGGCGATGGGCCTCCTCGCGCAGCGCGGGGCTGCGGCGGCGCAGGCCCCGGGCGGCGACGGTGGTGAACAGGGCCCAGGCGAGGCCGGCCACCCAGCCGCCCAGCACGTCCGTGGGGTAGTGCACGCCCAGGTAGACGCGGGTGCAGCCCACGAGGATGGACAGGAGCAGGGCCACGGTGAGCAGGTAGACCTTCACGCGCCGCTGTTCAGCGAACTGGGCCAGCAGCGAGCCCAGCGTGAGGTAGGTGATGGCGGACAGCATCGCGTGGCCGCTGGGGAAGCTGGTGGACAGGGTCTCGGTGAGGTGGGGCACCACGGAGGGGCGCGGGCGGTTGAAGACGTTCTTGAGCAGGCCGTTGAGCAGCCACCCCGTCACGGTCGCGGTGAAGACGAACAGGCACGTGCGGTAGCGGCGGGCCACCAGCAGGAAGCCGCACACGGCCACGGTGATGAGCGACAGCACGGGCGCGCCGCCCAGCGACGTCACGTCGCGCGCGGTCTCCGCGAGCCACCAGGGGCCCCGGGGAAGCGCGGGGTCCTCCGGGCGGCGCAGGGCGCGCACGATGCGCTCGTCGAGGTCCTGGGTCTCGCCCTCGGTCACTTCGTCGGACAGGGCGACGAAGCCCAGGACGCACGCCATCACGAGCAACAGCAGCGCGAGCGGCCGCGTCACCATCACGTCCCAACCCGACAGCCACCGCCACGGCCTGCGCGCCATGGCGGTGACATAGGACGCGGCGCGCGTGCGGGCCACCGGCATTCACGCGGGAGTGTCGAACACGCGGCTCAGGGGGAGTCCACGGCGAGCCCCAGCGCCTCGGCGCCGGCGGACTTCGCGCCGTCGAGCGCCACCACCAGCCGCGCGTAGGGGGCGCGGGCGTCAGGCTGGAAGAACAGGCCGCGCTGGCCGCGCGGGCGGGCCTCCAGGAAGCGGCGCAGCCGAGGCACGTAGTCGGCTTCGCTCACGGGCTCGCCCTCCAGGAGCAGCGTTCCTTCCGCGGTGAGGCGCACGAGGCCGGGGGCGGGCTCCGCTGACGTCGGAGCGTCCGCGGGGGCGGTGTCCTGGGTGGGGAGCTGGAGCGGGAGTTCCCGGCGCATCAGCGGCGTGACGACCATGAAGATGATGAGCAGCACCAGCACCACGTCCACCAGGGGCGTGACGTTGATGTCCGACTGGAGTCCGGACTGGGGCTTCACGACGACCGGTCGTCTGGAGAGTCTGTGCATGGACGTGTTCCTCAGTTCTTCTTCACCGCGACGCCCAGGGACACCTTCCGCGCTCCCGCATCCCGTGACTGTTGAAGGACGCCGAGCACGTCACCGCACGTCAGGGTTTCATCCGCCTTGAGGAGGAGCCGGCGTTCGGGCTGCGTGCGCAGCTCCTCCCGCACGCGGGCCTGGAAGCGCGCGGCGTCCGGGATGGCGTCCTTCCCGACGTACAGCGCCTTGTCCGCGGTGACGGAGAAGACGAGCGGCTCAGGAGGGGTGTCGTGGTGTTCACCCTGCGCGGCGGCGGGCAGCGCGACGTCCTGGCCCTGCTGGGACAGCGGTGTCACGACCATGAAGATGATGAGCAGCACCAGCACCACGTCCACCAGGGGCGTGACGTTGATGTCCGCCTTCACTCCGCCCCGGCCTCCCACGGCCATGCCCATGCAATGCCTCCCTTGCGTCCGCGAGTTGGACACCATGGGACCACGGGCCCGGGAGGACATTGGCCGTGGGCACCCGGTGGTTCGGTCATCGTTCGGTCACGGCGCGCCCGAAGGCATGGCCTGCGCACGATGCACGCGGCTGGCTTTCCCGAGGCATCTCCAGGAGCACCCATGTTGGCGAAGGGACCGTGGACTCCCCAGCGACACGAGGCGTGGTCGCTGGCATGCATTCTCACGCTGCCCCTGACCTGCGCCTCCGCGCCGTTCGAAACGGATTCAGGCAGCGCATGGCCCGGGCAGCGCGACCCGCTGTACTGGAGGGGAAAGACAGAGTTCGTGAGGAAGTTGGCGTAACGGCGGAGCACCCATTCGGCGTCGAGGGCCAAGGCTGGACGGAGGCCCAGCAACTCAAGTCCGGCGACAGGGTCTACACTGCCTCGGGAGCGTCGGCGCGGGTGGTGTCTATCGGCACGGCTTCTGACCTGACGACGGTCTTCAACTTCGAGGTGGAGCAAGCCCATACCTACTTCATTGGGCAGGTGGCTGCGTGGGTTCACAACCAGTCGCGCATCGGGTTTCGCTCGGGCCGTGGTCCTCACGTCGCCAACGTGACGGTGTATCGAGATGGACACGTTGCGCATGCAGATACCCTGACCAGCGGAGGAATGACCGCAGAAGGATCTGCGCTCGGATTTTCTTTATCTGCCGTGGCTACACATACGGAGGCTCGTGCGGCACGCGGCATTCCGCTCCAGTCGGATGATGCGATAATTATTGATGACTCACATCCATCTTATCTGTCTTGCAAGGGGGCGATAAACAAGGCGACATCGGAGTCTGGAGCGACGAGCCGTTCCCTCTGGGAACAGAAAATCTGGACCACAGGAGGAAGATGACATGCGGAGATTCCATGCAGATGCAGTCAGTGCCGATGAGATGCAGGATATCAACACATATGCAGTTGTTCTTGCGGAGCGGCACGACGGGACTGGCATGCGCCTTGAGATCCAGAAAGCCCTCTCGTTCGACGAGCAAGATCGAGCAAACGGAATGGATACCTACTGCCTGTGTACGGAGAGCGGGGCTTGTCACTATGGTGGCGTAACAAAGTGGAGGGTCGGTGAAAACTCAATCGAAGTCCAACTCGACGAACAGGCATCGAATGCGCTTGGCGTCGACGGTGGATTCCATGTGGAGGTTTCAGGGCAGTACCTGCCTACGCTCCGAGAGGTCCTTCAGCGGCTGCTAGGGACTTGACCATGCTCTTCCCGCCGGGAGAGCGCATACCTCGCCGCGGAGTGGGGCGAAGCGGGAGTCCTTGCCCTCCATGAGGCCCGGGGCAACGGGACGAAAGCCCAGGCGCTCCTGGCGGAGGCGCATCGCGAGCGACGACGGCCTCCTGCGACGAAGCCTGGTTCAAGGGTTCCCACGAATGGGTACTCCACGGACGCCCCCATCCGGAACGTGCATCTGGCGGGCAAGCAGCACCCTGCGACGGGGGCTCCATTCGACGCGGAGGGATATCCGGACTTCAGGGCCGCCGGAGTCGTGAAGGCCGAAGTGAAGATTCCCGATCCTGGTTCCCGTGCCGGGGAGTTCGCCGCCGCGAACAAGGCCGCAGGCTTGAGAGAGACGCCCAAGAGAATGACCTGGCATCACCATCAGGACCGGACGACGCTCCAACTGGTTCCCACGGATATTCATGCCCGGACGGGACACACTGGTGGTTTCTCGGGAGGTCTCTCATGGCTCAGCCCGTGTGGACAACCGAGGGCGGGCCCCCGCTGGATGCGCGCGACGTCGATGCGTTCGAGCAGCGCTACAAACTCGCGCTCCCGCTTCCCCATCGGGAGTTCCTGCTGGCGACCAACGGCGGCCGGCCCGAGCGCGATCTCTTCAAGCTCCGGGGACTGCCCGGCAACCCGGTCGGCCGGATCCACTTCTTCTTCGGACTGAACGACCCCGTCGAGTCCAGCAACCTCGATTGGAACCTCCAGGTCTTCCAAGACCGCCTTCCGCCCGGGCTGCTCCCCATCGCAACAACGGAAGGCGCCGACAAGCTCTGCCTGTCGGTGGCCGGTGCTGAAGCAGGGCGGGTGTTCTACTGGGATGCGCATGCCCGGACAGGCACGAACAGCCTCCACCTCCTCGCGGAGGACTTCGGCGCCTTCATGCTGGCGCTCCAGTCGGATGCGCTGTCGCCCATCGTCCTGAAGTCCTGAGCCCGTGGCGCCCGCCGTACGCCCCTGGACGCTCGGGTGCGGTGGGCATTGTCCGCGCCGTGCGGGCTGCTATCACCGGGGCCTCGCACCCGGGAGGCACCCGCACATGGCCATCGCCACCATCAGCCCCACCACGGGCAAGACGCTGCGCACGTTCGATGCGCTCTCCGCCGAGCAACTGGAGCGCAAGCTGCAACGGGCCGCGGACACGTTCCGCGCCTACCGCGAGACGTCCTTCGCCGACCGCGCCCGCTGGATGCGCCGCGCCGCCGAAATCCTCGAAGTCGAGGCCGACCGCTTCGGCCGCATGATGACGGAGGAGATGGGCAAGCCCCTCGAAGCCGCCAAGGCCGAGTCCATCAAGAGCGCCACCGCGTGCCGCTACTACGTCACCCGCGCGGAGAAGCTGCTGCGCGACACCCCCATCGACGTGGATGGCGACACCGCCTTCGTGCGCTACCAGCCCCTGGGGCCCGTGCTCGCCATCATGCCGTGGAACTTCCCCTTCTGGCAGGTCGTGCGCTTCGCCGCCCCCGCCCTCATGGCCGGCAACGTCGGCCTGCTCAAGCACGCCAGCAACGTGCCCCAGTGCGCCATCGCCCTGGAGGAGCTCTTCCGCACCGCCGGCTTCCCCGAAGGCGCCTTCCAATCCCTGTTCATCGAGACCTCGGACGTGAACCGCGTCATCGAGGATCCGCGCGTGAAGGCCGTCACCCTCACCGGCAGCGAGGGCGCGGGCCGCGCCGTGGGCGCCGCCGCGGGCCGCGCCATCAAGAAGGTCGTGCTGGAGCTGGGCGGCAGCGACCCGTTCATCGTCATGCCCAGCGCGGACCTGGACAAGGCCGTCCAGACCGCCGTGTCCGCGCGCCTCATCAACAACGGCCAGTCCTGCATCGCCGCCAAGCGCTTCATCGTCGCGGAGCCCATCGCCCAGCAGTTCGAACGCCGCTTCGTGGAGCGCATGAAGACCATGGTGGTCGGCGACCCCATGGACCCCAAGACGGACGTGGGGCCGCTCGCCACCCCCGGCATCCTGCAAGGCCTGCACGCCCAGGTGCGCGACAGCGTGAAGGCCGGCGCCCGGCTGCTCCTGGGCGGCGAGCCCCTGAGCGGCCCCGGCAACTTCTATCCCCCCACCGTGCTGGCCGACCCGCCCCCCAAGGCCCCCGCCTTCCATGACGAGCTGTTCGGCCCGGTGGCCACGCTCCTGCGCGCCCGCGACCTGGAGCACGCCGTGGAGCTGGCCAACGCGACCCCCTTCGGCCTGGGCGCCAGCGTCTGGACCCAGGACGCGAACGAGCAGCGCCGGTTCATCGACGGCATCGAGGCCGGCATGGTGTTCGTCAACGCGCTCGTCGCCTCCGACGCGCGCCTGCCCTTCGGCGGCGTGAAGCACTCCGGCCACGGCCGCGAGCTGGCGGACCTGGGCATCCGCGAGTTCGTCAACGCGAAGACCGTCCGCATCAGCGGCGCGGCCGGGAGCGCGCCGCCGCCGAAGCACGCGGGCGAATAACGCCCGTCAGCGCGTGCGCACCCGGCCATCCATGGGCGCGCCGTGCACCTCTTCCAGCGCGGTGGTGACGGCGTCCACCTCCGCGCCCAGCTGCTCCACGCTGTCGCGCAGGCCCGCGCCCGCCACGTCCGCGTCCGCCGCGTCCGCCGAGCGCACCCGCAGCACCTGCGCGTAGAGGTTCTCCAGCGTGTACGACAGCCGCATGAACTCGGCCTCCAGCCGGTCCGCCGCCTTCGTCAGCTCCGCGCGCTGGCGCACCTGCTCGTCCAACACCTGCAACGCCGCGCGCAGCCGGTCGCGCACCACGACGTCCTCTTCGGCGGCCCAGCGCGTCTCCAGCTTCTTGCGCTCCTCCGCCAGCCGCTGCACGTCCTCCGGCGGCGCCACCGTGCGCAGCTCGTGCTCGCGGCGCACCAGCTCATGGCAGCTCTTCCGCAGGTCCTGCACGGTGCGCTCCGGCGAGCGCACCATCTCCTGCAACACCCCCGGCCCCTTGCGCAGCTCCGCCAGCAGCTTCTCGCAGACGGCGTCCACGCGCGTGAGGCGAGGATCCACCGGCGCCACCGGCGCCACTGGCACCTCCGCTCGCCGCGGCACCGGCGCGGTCGGCTCCTCCACGCGCGTCAGCAGCGGGTTGTTGTGCGCGCGCAGGTGTTTCGCCGCCCGCTTGAAGAACGCGAGCGCCACGAACAGGAGCCACCAGTACTGCTGCGGCGACTTCACCACCGTGGCCACGCACGCCAGCGCCACGACGAGCAGGCCCACGCCCACCACCGGGTTGCGCGACGCCTCCTCGCGGGCAGCCTTCTCCGCGCGCTTCGCGTCGCGGTGCGCCTGTTGCTGGGCGACATAGGCGTCGCGCTTGGCCTGCCGCTCCGCGCGACGCAGGGCGTCCTTGGACTCGCGCTCCCACTGCTTCTCCCAGCGCTGGCGCTCCCGCTCCGCGCCGCGCTCCCACTCCCGCTCCCAGCGGTCCCGCTCCTTGTCGGTGGGCAGGCGGCCCATCCGGCGCACCCACGCCTCCAGGGCCGCGTCCTTGCGCGCCCGCCCCTCCTCGATGGCCGCCTCCAGCCGGCGCAGGCGCTCGGCCGCGTCGTGAGAGGACGGGGAGTCAGGCGGCGCTTCGCGGTCTCGGGGCACGCGGTGACGCTAACAACTTCTCCCGGCCTTGGGGACTGTCGCGCGCCGCCCCATAAGCCCAGGTGTTGAGCCATTGGCCCACGGCAGGCAGGCGGCCAGCGCCGGGCGGTGGCCCCTCCGGGTGGGATGCGGTACTGGGAGGGCACGATGACCCTTCCCGTCGCCGCCACCCGCCGCTTCCAGTGGTTCAGCCAGGGCGTGCTCGTCTACAGCCTGGGCGTCATCCTCTGGGGCGCCTTCGTGCGCGCCACCGGCTCCGGAGCCGGGTGCGGCGACCACTGGCCCGTCTGCAACGGCGAGGTGGTGCCGCGCGCGCCCTCCCTCCAGACCCTCATCGAATACACCCACCGTCTCACCAGCGGCCTGGCCACGGTGCTCGCCGTCGCCCTCTACGCGTGGGGCCGGCGCGTGTTCCCCAAGGGCCACCCCGGGCGCCGCGCGGCATTCTGGGCGCTGGTGTTCATGCTCACCGAAGGCCTGGTGGGCGCCGGCATCGTGCTGCTCAAGTACGTGGCGCAGGACGCGCGCGTGGGCCGCGCGGTGTGGATGGGCGTGCACCTCACCAACACCTTCCTGCTGGTGGGCGCGCAGACCCTGGTGGTGTGGGCCTCCAAGGGGCGCGCGCGCATGACGTTCCAGGGACAGGGCGCGGTGGCCGCGCTCCTGGGCGCGAGCGTGGTCGGCATGCTGGTGCTGGGCGTCAGCGGCGCGGTGGCCGCGCTGGGCGACACGCTGTTCCCCGCCACCAGCCTCGCGCACGGCTTCGAACAGGACCTGTCGGAGACGGCGCACCTGTTGCTCCGCCTGCGCGTGCTGCACCCGGTGTTCGCGGTGGGCCTGGGCGCGCTCCTGGTGTTCGTGGGCCGGAGCGTGGCGCGGCTGAGGCCGTCCCCGGACGTGCGGCGCGCGGCCACGCTGCTCACCGGCGTGTACGTCGCGCAGCTGTGCGCGGGCGTCATCAACCTGGTGCTGCTGGCGCCGGTGGCGATGCAGCTCGTCCACCTGCTGCTCGCGGACTGCGTCTGGATGTGCGTGGTGCGGCTGTGCGCCGCGGGGCTCGCGGAGGACGCGCCGCGCCTCCAGCCCGCGTCGGCCCCCGAGTCCCGCGCGGAGCCCGTGTAGCCGCCCCTACCGCAGCCCCCGGGGCACCACCCACCGCGCCACGAGCTCGAAGAGGCCGCTGACCGCCAGCGCGAGCACCGCCGCGGGCACCGCCCCCTCCAGGATGAGCCCCACGTCGTCCAGGCGGATGCCGGTGAGGATGGGCTGGCCGTAGCCCCCCGCGCCCACCAGCGCGCCCAGCGTGGCCGTGCCCACGTTGATGACCGCCGCCGTCTGGATGCCCGCGAGGATGGACGGCGCCGCCATGGGCAGCTCGATGCGCCACAGCCGCGCGCGCGACGGCAGGCCCAGCGCCTCCGCGGACTCGCGCACCTCCCACGGAATCCCTCCCAGGCCCGCCGCCGTGTTCCGCACGATGGGCAGCAGGCTGTAGAGGAACAGCGCCGCGACGGCCGGCTTCGAGCCGATGCCCAGCAGCGGAATCATGAACACCAGCAGCGCCAGCGAGGGCACCGTCTGGATGACGCTGGACAGCCCCAGCACGCCCTGCCCCAGGCGCGGACGGCGCGCGGCCAGGACGCCCAGCGGGATGGCCAGCGCGATGGCCGCCGCGAGCGACAGCGTCACCAGGAACAGGTGCTCCCGCGTGCGCTGCCAGATGCGCGAGGCCCGGCCCTGCGTGCGCACCTCCGTGGACACGCCCAGCGACTCCCGGAGGAAGTCCGACGCCACCCGCGCCTCCGGCACGCGCTCCAGCCGCGCGCGGGCGTTGAGGTCCACCATCCGTGCCTCCGTCAGCGTGCCCTGCAGCCGGAGCATGGACTTCAGCGCCAGGGGCGCCCGGGCCTCCAGGTCGTCGCGGTAGAGGAGCACGGCCTCGTACACGGGGAAGTGGTGCCGGTCGTCCTCCAGCACGCGCAGGCCATAGGCGGCGATCTCCGCGTCGGTGGAGTACAGGTCCGTGAGCTGGATGGCCCCGCTCGCCATGCCCCGGTACGCCAGGTCGTGGTCCAGGCCGCGCACGTCACGCTGGGGCAGGCCGTACGCGTCGCGCAGCGCGGGCCAGCCGTCGCCCCGCTGCATGAACTCGTTGCTGAAGCCCACGCGCAGCTCCGGGTGCGCCTTCAAGTCGGAGATGCGGCGGATGCCCAGCCGCTCGGCCTCCGCTTCCTTCATGCCCAGCGCGTAGGTGTTGTTGAACCCCAGCGACGCGCTCATCCTCAGGCCCTCCTCCGCGAGCGCCTTCCGCAGCGCGGCGTCATCCGGCAACGCGCGGCCCGCGAGCAGCTCCTGGCGCAGCGTGCCGGTGTACTCGGGGTAGATGTCCAGCTCGCCCCGGCGCAGCGCCTCCCACAGCACCGTGGTGCCGCCCAGCTCGCGCCGGTGCGAGGCCCGCGCGCCGGCGGCCTGCGCCAGCTGCGTCACCATGTCCCCCACGATGACGGACTCGGTGAACTTCTTGGACCCCACGCGCACCGAGGGCCCCTCCCCGGACGACTCCGCGCACGCGGCCCCGAGCAGGAGCACCAGGGCCAGCGCGAGCCTCCCTCCCGCGCGCGTCATCCGGACCTCCCCATGGGCAGCGGGCGCTGGGCCTGGATGAACCGCGTGACGAAGGGGTCCATGGGCCGCGCCTCCAGGTCGTCCAGCGTGCCCTGCTGCACCACCTGCCCCTCGCGCATCAGGACGATGACGTTGCCCAGGAAGGCGGCCTCCGCCAGGTCGTGGGTGACGAGCACCACCGTCTTGCCCAGCCGCTCGAAGATGCCGCGCAGGTCCGCCTGGAGGTCGTGGCGCACCAGCGGATCCAACGCGCCCAGCGGCTCATCCAGCAGCAGCACGTCCGGGTCCAGCATCAACGCGCGCATCAGCGCCACCCGCTGCCGCTGGCCTCCGGAGAGCTGGCCGGGGAAGCGCTCCAGCGCCTCCTCGGGGAAGCGCGTCAGCTCCATCAACAGCCCCTGCCGCTCCCGGATGCGCGCCTGGGGCCAGCGCAGGTGCCGCGCCATCAGCGTGACGTTCTGCGCGCCGGTGAGGTGCGGGAACAGCCCTCCGCCCTGGAGCGCGTAGCCCACGCGGCGGCGCACGGCGAGCAGCGCGCCCTCCTCCTCCGGCAGGGGCTGCCCGTCGAAGAGGACGCGGCCTGTGTCCGGCCGCAAGAGGCCGTTGAGCAGCCGCAGCAGCGTGGACTTCCCGCAGCCGCTGGGGCCGATGAGCACGGAGGTGGCGCCCTTCGGCAGACTCAGGTCCAGCGGTCGCAAGGCCTGCGAACCACCGAAGCGCTTGGACACGCCTTCCAGGATGAACACGGGCGCCACGTCCCTTCAGCGCGGAGCGAACGCGCCGTTGCAGGAGGCTGGAAAGGGGAAGGATGCACTCGCGGGGAGGATGCACGCCTCGAACAGGCCCCGGCCCTGCCAGTCCAGCCCCCCGGCCCACACCTGGAGGTCGCCGCCCCCCTCCAGCGAGGGCGCGGTGAAGCGCAGACAGCGCGTGGCCACGCCCTCCAGGTAGCAGTCGCGCGGCTCCACCGGGCTGGCGCCGGGGAGCGCGTCGCGCAGCTCCTCCACGCTGGAGTCGCGCCAGAGCTCCACCTGGGACGTGCCCTGCTCCACCGGCTGGAAGACGCTCCAGGAGAAGGTGGACGCCGGGCAGCGGATCCGCCCCGCGCGCGACGTCGAGTCCGCGAGCTGACAGCCCTCCGGCACCTCCAGCACCCGCCACGGCAGCCGGGGCGGCGTGATGAGCGACGCCAGGTCCAGCACGTCCCCTTCGGGGTTGCCCCGCGTGGCCAGGTACGCGAACAACTCCAGACACCGGCCCAGCTCCGGCCGGGCGTTGCCGCGCGCCAGGCAGCCCAGCAGCCGCACGCGGCCCGCGAAGGGCGTCACCGCCGTGAGGTAGCCGCCCGCGGCGCAGGGCCCCTCACCGCTCGCGCCAGCACACTTCGCGAAGCGCAGGGACGGGTGCGGCTGGCCCGCGAGCGGCAGCTCCCCCGCGGACTCCGTGAGCACCGGGCCCAGGCGCGCGTGCACACGGGAGAGTCCCACCGCCACGGCCTGTGCTTCGGTCTGGCCTGTCCGCTCATCCAACCAGACGGAGAGCGCGCCGCACCGGTACGTGCGCGACGTGATGCTGTCGGGGAGCGAGACGCACCCGTCGAAGAGCGCGCGCGCGTCCGCGACGAAGGGGCCCGCGGGCGTCGCGCCCACGAGCGGCACCGCGGGGGACACCGGCACGGACGCCTGACACGCGCCCAGCAGCGCCAGGAGCCCCACCCCCACCGCCTCCAGTGCCTTGCGCATCCGCGAGGGGATAGGCGCCGGACCCGGCCGAGTCAACCGGCACGTCGGCCCGGCGCCCACCGCACTACACACGCAGGACTACTTCTTCACCTGCTTCTCGAGCTCCTTCGCCTTCGTCTCGTTGCTGCTCACCATGCCCTCGGTGTCGCTCAGCAGCGCCAGGAAGGTCGCGTCGTTCTTGTAGTCCTTGCGACCCTCCTCGAGCAGGCTCTTGCCCTTCTTCTGGTCATCCGCGATGCGCGACAGGAAGGCCTTGTCGAACTCGGGGCCATGCATCGAGCGCAGCTTGTTGACCTCCGCCCGCGTCTCGTCGGAGTGCCGGCCCACCTTCTCACCGGCGTTCTCCATGTTCTCGTTGAAGCCCTGCTGCATGCCGGAGCCGCCCATGCCCTGGCCGGCGGAGGTGTTCTCGCTCAGCGCGCTGACCTCCATCTGCTTGCTCTTGGCCCAGGAGCGCAGCGACTCCTGGCTCTTCTCGTGGTCCTCGCGCAGCTGCGTGGCGAACTGCTTCACGCGCGGATCCGACGCCTGCTCCTCCGCGACGCGGGCCAGTTCAATCTGCCGGTTGTTGAAGAGGGCCACCTTGCCCACGTACTTCGTCCGCTTGGCGGCCGCCTCGCCCACCGCCTTGCCCTGCTTCATCTGCGCCTTGTCCTGCGCGGACATGGTGTCCTGAGCATGGGCGGAGAAGCCCATCAGCCCGGTCATGACCACCGCCGTCACCGCACGCGCCTTCCAACTCTTCTTGCCCATGGTCCCAGCCTCCCCCGCCTCCGCGGATGAAAGTTTGACGAGTGCAAGGTGGTGACGCGGAAGCCCATTGCCAGTGCCGTCTGGCTGAGCGCCCCCCCCTCGGGCGCGAGTCCCCCGGGGATGACTTCGCGTCACTCCATGGACAGCAGGCCGCGCACCCCCGCGCCACGCCCCGGCGCCGTGGCCAGGGCCCAGCCGCGCAGGAGCGCCAGCGCCGCCGTGGAGAACGCCGGCGTGTCCAGCAGCGTGACGGTGGTGGCCGTGCCGCCCGTCTGCGCCTGCTCGAAGCGCGCCGTCAACCAGCAGGCCCCGGCCGCGCCCCCCTCCGGCACCGTGCGCGACACCTCCAGCTCCAGCAGCGCGGAGGGCGCGAGCCACGCCTCGGCCCAGCGCAGCCTCCGCTCCAGGACCGCGCCCAGCGATTCGTGCGCGACCGCCCCTTGCGCCCCCACGTCCAGGGGCCCGGCGTCCTCGCGGGGCAGGTACACCTCGCGGAGGAAGGGCGGCTCGCGCGTCAGCGCATGCGCCGTCGCGCGCAGCCACAGGCGGCAGTCGTGCAGCACCTCCGCCGTGGACACCTCGAAGACCGGCAGCGGGTGGCGCGTCGCGGGACGCCGGCCTCCCTTGCGGTCCGCCTCCACCTCCACGAAGGGCGCCACCCGCGCGCGGCCCTCCACGACGCCCTCCACCTCCAGCCCCAGCCGCTCCAGCCGCGCGCCCCGGCCCAGGCCCCGCCACAGGTCGATGAAGGCCGCGGCCAGGGGCGCCGCGTTGGCGACCGAGTACGGCCGCCACTCCACCCGCTGACACACCACGCGCGCCGAAGGCACCCTCGCGCCGGGCGGCCCCAGCCCCAGCGTCAGGTCGCCCCCGCCCACCGCCACGCGCGCCGCCAGCACGTGGCGCACCGGGCCCTCCAGCAGGGACACCCGCAGCGCGCCGCGCGGCACCGCGCCCTCCACGTAGCGCGCGCCCAGCAGCAGCAGCTCCCCCTGGATGAGCACGTCCTCGCCCCGGGGCGCGTGCAGGTTCGGCTTCGAGTCCTGGCAGCCCAGCACCCAGGCGCCGCGGCCTTCCTGGACCCAGCGCACCCGCAGGCCTTCGGGCAACGCGTCCAAAGCGCGCCGCGTGGCCTCCGCCTCGCTCACTCCCTCCGCCATTGGGGCCCCTCGAACCAAACAGCGTTACGGTATTCTTCCGTAATAACTGTGTTTCACGGCCCGTGTCAGTAGGTTTTTCGTGGTTTCCCGGATGGGTGGGAGGGAACCCGGTGCGTCCGGGTAGGCAGCGGCGCCGGGTGGACTCAGGGGGTGGGGGTGCGCGCTCCGTAGGCGCGCTCCAGGAGGGCGTCGCTGGAGAGGTGGGGGGCGGCCTTGGCGGCTTCGACGTCCAGGCCCTCACCATGGCCCCGGCCCTGGCCCTCGAAGAGGACCTGGGGCCCGTCGAAGGAGGCGCGCTGGGGACAGGCGGGCAATTGGAGACCCGCACGCAGCGTGTCACATGGCAGGGAGCGCGCGTCCTCGTAGGGGGCGCCGGGGGGGCCTTCGGTGCGCAGGTAGCGCACGCGGCCGGACTCGAAGCGCAGGGACACGAGGTTCGCGCCCAGCAGCGCCTCCACCTGGGCGCGGGGGCGTGGCTCGCGCCAGGGCGTGTCGCCGCCCTGCGAGAAGGTCAGCCAGGTGTCCCACTTCAGCGGCGGGAGGCTGAGCGCGCGTGACTCCTCGGGGCGGACGCGGACGGTGCCCCGGAAGGCCTGGCAGTGGGTGGTGTCGCAGAGGGCCCGGCCGGGGTGGCGGGCGTCGCCGTGGCGCTCGTTGTGGGCGGCCACGCGGGCCAGCGCGACGCGGGGCTCGCCTCGCAGGGTGACGTCCTCGGCGGCGACGACGCCGGCGGTGTACTGGAGGCGGGTGGTGCGGAAGACGAAGTCCGAGCCGCGCCGGGCCTTGAGCGCGCTGGGCGTGGTGGGCACCCCCGGTGGAGGGCGGTACGGCGGGGGCGGAGAGGCGGTGAAGACGCCCGCGTAGTCCCGTCCGCCGTCGGGCCCGTCCGGGAAGCGCACGCGCCAGGGACTGCCCAGACACACCGCTGGCCCCCTCGCGGTGAGCGCATCCAGGCGGGAGAAGTCCGGGGGCGCGGCGCGGGGCGTCCCGTCCTCCAGCGCGAAGCCCGCGCCCGCGCAGCGGGCCTCCACGGACGTGGACGGCAACAGGCCGAGCACCTGCACGCGCGCGGCCTCCAGCCCCGCCGTCCGCTTCCGCGCCCAAGCGAGCAGCGCGGCGACTTCATCCGCGAAGTGCCGGGGCATCTTGCCGGGCCGCACGGCCACCAGGACGAGGTCCGCGTCCACGGCGGCGATCCACCCCAGCTGGGGCCGGCTCGCGGCGTCGCGCACCGTGCCCGTCTTCGTGGCCACGCCCCGCAGCGCCTTCGACGTGGACAGGCCGCTGAGCGTGCCCTCCTCCACGTTGCCGGTGAGGAGCGCGAGCACGTCCGGCCGCGCCTCCGCGAGCAGCCGGTACGCCTGCGCCATGCCCCACGGCGACAGGCCGTGCGCGGAGCGAAGCCCGATGGCCTCCGTCATGTCCTCGGGGAGGCCGGTGAGCCCCACCGCGGAGAGCACGGCGCCCCAATCACCGAACGCCTTCGGCGCGAGCCCCGTGGCCTCCCAGTCCAGGAACCAGCCATTGCACGAGCGCAGGAGCGCGAGCCGCGCGTCCACCTTCGGTGGCAGCCCCGCGCCGCACGCCCACTCCTGCACGTCCTGGCGCGGCGCGAGCCCCGGCGGTGCCGCGGCGCCAGGGCCCGTCCCCGCCGCGTAGAGGAAGGGCTTGAGCGCGGAGCCGTACGGCACCGCCCGGCGCACGTCCCCTTCCGACAGCAGCACCTCCCCCGAGTGACGGCTCACCACCACCGTGGCCGCCTCGGGCGCGAGCACCGCCACGTCCGCCAGCTCCTCCAACGACAGGGGCGCGGCCCACCGCGTCCCGTCATGGCACTGCCGCAACCTGCGCGTGAGCGCGGCGGGGAACCCGGGGTGTTCGCCCAGGATGCGCGCCAGCCCCCTGCGTGCCCGCGCGGTGTCCACCGCCGGCGCGCTGGCCACCTCCTTCGCCGCGCGCGACAGGGACAGGTAGGGCCCGTCGCGCCACGCGGGCAGCTCGCCGCTCACCGTCAGCGCGAAGGCCTCATGGAAGAGCCGGTCCTCGCTGGACGCGGGACACGCCCACCACAGGAGCTGGTGCGCCAGTTCGTGCCGCAGCGCCATGCGCAGCCGTGCGTCCAGCACGCCGGCCGCGTTCTGCCGCAGCTCCACCACGCCGGGCCGCCCCTGCGCGTTGCGCTCGGGGGGCAGCGCCGCGCCCTTCTGGAGCGCGAGGGTGGCGGGGGCCCGTTGGGGGAGGCCGCCCGCCCGCGCCGTGTACTCGGCCTCCAGTGACGTCCAGGCGGCCTGGGCCTCGCGGCGCAGGTCCGCCTCGGGCGTCACGTCCCCTCGGGTGACGAAGGTGGGCGCGGCCGACAGCAGCACGGCGACGGCGACGGCCCACCCCATGGGCTACAGGTCGCTCACGGACGTCTTCGAGGGCACCACCTTCAGCAGGTCCGGCGCCGTGCGGCCCCGGATGCGCGCCGAGTACATGTCCTCGATGGTGGCGGGCGGCGCGGCGAACGTGCCCGCGAACTGCGCGCGCAGCACGTAGCCCACCGTGCGCGGGCTGTCGCTCCACCACGACGGCTCCTCGAAGAAGAACGTGGCGTGGGAGGGGTCCAACTGCCGGCGCTTGAGCGCCTCCGGGGCCAGCGGCAGCGAGTGCGGCGGGCCGCGGAAGACCTTGTCCTCCTGGAGCGGGACGAAGCCCGCCGGCACCGCGTCCTCCACCACGTAGTACGCCGAGCGCGCCCGGTTCTCGCCGCGCGCGTCCAGCTTCAGCTCCACGTAGACCTCCTCGCCCTGCGTCACCGTGGCGCCCGCCTCCAGCTTCACCTTCCCGCCCTCGCGCAGCACGTAGTACGCGCGCTCCACGGACATCCCGTTCACGCGCGGCTGCACGTCCTTGAGCGGCGTCGTCGCGGCGGCGCGCAGCGTGGCCACGCCGTCGAAGCCGCCCACGTCCACCGTGCGCGTCCCCGCGGGCAGCGCGGCGACCAGGCCCATGCCGCGCGGCGCGAACTTCACCGGCGACGCGGCGCCCTTCACCTCCGGCGACGCCATCCCCTTGAAGGCCTTCGCGTCACGCTCCACCAGCCACAGCGAGTGCAGCAGGGCGGTGCTCCGATCGAAGGTGGACAGGCCCGGCTCGCTCAGCATCTCCAGGATGCGCTTGCGCGCGCGCGTGACGTCCAGCGTCCCGAACGACGCCGCGTGCGCGGTGATGGCCGTGAGGCCCACCCGGCGGAGCGGGAAGCGGTAGAACGCCTCGGACGTCTCCGCCTCGCCCTTGAGGCCCGCGAGCTTCGCGAAGCCCTCGCCGCTCTGCTTCACCAGCTCCTGGACGCGGCCCTGGAGCGCGGGCTCCTTCATCACGCCCGCCTTCTCCGCGGCCAGCACCGCCAGCGCCAGCGGATACAGGTCCCCGACCTTCGCGCCCTCCACCAGCGCGCGCACCCGCGCCGCCTGACGCGGGCCCTGCAGCCGGGCCAGCACGTACGCGCGGGTGGCGTCGTACTCCGGCGACAGGCCCTCCTGCGCCTCCAGCCACTTCGCGCTCTCCGCGATGCGCGCGTCGTCGCGGTCCACCAGCCCCGCCTCGGACGCGTACGCCAGACCGTCCAGCGCGATGAGCGTGAGCGGCAGGCTGGGCTCGCTGTAGCCGCCGAACCAGGTGAAGCCGCCGCCCTTCACCGCGAGGCCCAGGATGCGGGCCGTGCCCTGCACGGAGCGGCTGCGCGCCTCCGCCAGCAGCGCCTGCGACTCCGGGTCCAGCTTGTCCAGCGCGCCCGCCTTCTGGAGCACCTGGTACACCGCCACGTTGGGCACCGTCGTGGAGACCAGCTGCTCCAGGCACCCGTACGGGTACGTGAGCAGCTCGCGCACGTTGGAGAGCGCCGCGTCCACCGTGGACGGCTGGAGCACCAGCTCCACGCGCGTCAGCGCGGACGTGTCCGGCGCCTCCAGGGCCAGCGCCCCACCGCCCCACGCGCTCACCTGCACCGCGTCCTCCACCGCGGCCGGCGCCACGTCGAAGCGCTTCAGGTCGCGCAGCGGATCCCTGCCGCCCGTCACGTCCACCGCCAGCTGCGCGGGGCCCGTCTTCGCCGCGCGCAGCGTCACCGGCACCACCTGCTCGCCGCCCTGGCCCAGCTCCACCTTGCGCTGGAGCACCTCCGCCTGGAGCGAGCCGCCCGGCTGCAGGCGCACGTCCAGCACCTGGCTGCCCTTGGACTTCTCACCGGCGGCCAGCCGCACGGACGCCAGCGCCTCGTCGCCCTCGCGCAGGAACTGCGGCAGCGCCGCGTAGAGGTTGAGCCCGCCGCGCGTGGCGAACTCCGCCGTGCCTTCACCGAAGCGGCCGGACGTGTCCGCCGCCACCGCCGTCACCACCCACAGCGTCTGGTTGGAGGGCAGCGTGAAGCGCACCGTCGCGCGGCCGTCGCGGTCCGTGACCACCGCCGGGTCCCAGTGCGCGGTGTCCTTCTCCAGGTCCTTCGCCT
This sequence comes from Corallococcus silvisoli, assembly GCF_009909145.1. NCBI lineage: Bacteria > Pseudomonadati > Myxococcota > Myxococcia > Myxococcales > Myxococcaceae > Corallococcus > Corallococcus silvisoli. The sequence continues at coordinate 354,554 of NZ_JAAAPJ010000007.1, read as the reverse complement.
GACGGCTGGGCGGCTTGATGGACGCGAACGCGTGGTCCGGCAGCCCCGCCAGCTTGCGCGCCAGCTGCTCGCCGTAGCCGTAGCCCTGGAACTCCGCCGAATAGAAGTTCGTCACGTTGTCGCGCGCCGGCGGATAGAAGAAGTCCAGCACGCCCGGGCGGAACTCGCCCTGGATGGCGTAGACGGCCTTGTCCACCACGCCCACGGACAGCTGCGCGGAGACGCCGTTGCCGTCGCTGTCGGTGACGCGCACGTCCACGGCCTGCTCGGTGAGCGGCAGGGCCTCCGCGCGGCGCGGCTGCAACGACACGGTGAGCGTGCGCTCCTTGGGCACCACGCGGAAGGCCACCGTCCGCTCCTCCCAGCGGCCCGTCGCCGTGGGGTAGGCCACGGACGCGTACACCGCGCTGCCGAAGCGCTTCTCCACCGGGAAGGCGTGCACCAGCGTGCGGCCCTTCAGCTGCACCACCGTGGTGCCGTAGAGGCTCGCGCCCGTCAGCGTCACCCACACGGGCCCCGCGTCCCGGCCGCCCTGCCCCCAGCCATCCGGCAGCAGCGCCACCAGCTTCGCGCTGTCGCCCGGCGCCAGCGTGCCGGACAGCGACGCGAGCGTGAGGTTGGGCACCTGCGCCACGGGCTCGTCCGCGCCGCCGATGACGAGCAGCGACTCCTCGCCCGTCCACGCCTCGCCCTTCTTGTCCTTCACCGTCACGCGCGCGAGCACCGTGCCCACGTCCGCGGTGGGCACCTTCTGGCGCGACGTGCCGTCCTGCTGCGTGGTGAAGGCCTGCGTGCCCAGCGTCTTCTCGCTGCCGTCCGCGCGGCGCAGCACGAAGGCCACCTCGCCGGTGGTGACGCCGTAGGGCTTGCCGGACAGCGTGGTGGCGCGCACGGACAGCTGCGCGTCCGAGCCCTTCGCCACCACCGCGTCCGAGTACCGCGCCACGCCCAGCACCTCCACCTTCGACAGGAAGAAGGCGGCGGTGCCGGTGGCGAACGTCTCCTGGTCATCCCGCGCGCGCACGGTGAGGCTGTAGCGGTACGGCAGCCGCTCCTCGCCCGGCTTGAGCGCGGGGACGGCGACCGTCACCTCGGCCGCGCCCTCCGCGTCGAACGCGCTCGCGGTGGACCACGGGTCGTCGCTGGCCTCGCGCTCCGCGACGGAGGAGTACAGCCGCTCCGGCACGCTCAGCTTGCCCTCGCTGCTGGAGGCGGTGCCGTACGTCACCGCGCTGCCCTGGCCGCCCTTGCCCGCGTCGTCCACCCAGGCGGGCGCGTCCAGCAGGCTGCGGTAGAGGAACACCTCGTACCTGGCGCCCTTCGGCACGCCGCCCGCGTACCGGCGCGCGCGCACCGTCACGCTCACCGTCGAGCCGGGCACCACCGTCTCCGACGCCGGCTGCACCTCCAGGTAGAACGTGGGCTTCACGTAGTCCTGCACGCGCGCCTCGCCCTGGTAGGGGCGCGTGTCCAGGGCCGCCTCGATGCGCAGCACGCCCGTGCCCAGGTCGTCCGGCACCTTCAGCGTGCCGTTGAACGCGCCGAACTCATCCACCGCCGCGCGCGTGGTGATTTCGCGGCCCTCCTGCGACACCAGCTTCACGCGCACGTCGCGCTGCTTCGGCGTGAACAGCCGCGCCAGGAACGTGTCCGGCTGGCGCACGAGCCCGCGGAACTTCACCTCGTTGCCCGGCTTGTAGATGGGCCGGTCGCTGTAGATGAACACGTCCGGCGCCACCGCCAGCGCGGAGTAGAAGTCCGTGTCCACGATGGCCGTGTCCTGCCCGGCCGTCACCGTCGCGATGATGCGCGGCTCCGCCACCGCGAGCGTCACCTCGCCCTGGTCGTCCGTCGTGCCCTCCGGGCCCTTGCCCGTGGGCAGGTACACCTGCACCCGAGCGCCCTTGCGCGGCTGTTGGTCCCTCCCCGCCACGCGCACCAGCACCTGGCCGTCGGTCTGCTTGAGCTGCACGGTGACGTCGCTGACGACGAGCACCACCTGCCCCTCCACGCGGCCCTGCACCAGCTGGAGCACGTAGGTGCCCGCGGGCAGCGGCGCGAGCAGCACGCGGCGCTCCTGGAAGCCGCCGCTGGCGTTGCCGGTGTCGAAGCCCGGCACGTTGAAGTCCCGGTCCGCGCCGCCCAGGTCCAGGTTGAGCCACTGGCTGCGCACCACCGTGAAGCCCGGCGGCGTGCCCACCAGCTTCTCCGGCCCCTCGGCCACCTTCGCCAGCGGCTCGCCCGAGGACGTCTCCGCGGGCGCATGGGGCAGCGCGTCGCTGACCTCCTGGCGGAAGGCCGGCGACAGCGACTCCATCAGCGTGAGGCCCGGCAGGCGCACGGCGTTGAGGCCGCGGCTCAGGGCGCGGCCCGGGTTGAGCAGCGTGGGCGGCGCCTGGTACGCGCGCCGCAGGTCGCCCTGCGCGCGGATGAACGCGTCCAGGTCCGCGGGCTTGAGCACGCGCAGCTCGACGGGGCCCTTGTCCTCGAAGGCGACGTCCACCGCCACCGGCTCGCCGCTGCCGTAGGAGCGGGGAACGGTGATGTAGAGCGGCTTGGCCAGCGCCACGCCGGACAGCAGGAGCGCGGCCAGGGCCGCGAAACGCAGGGACGTCTTCATGTTCCAAATCCTCCCGGCACCAGGGCGTCGCCCTTCACGGTGCCGCGAAGCCCCAGGTACGGCAGGGCTTCCAGGTCACGGCGGGCCGCCTCGATTTCCGGCGGAGCCACCTTGGGCAGGGGCGACGCGCGGTCCACGCGCGCCTCGGACGTGTAGCCGTCCATCGCGAGCCCACTCAACAGCCTTCCCGTGTTGACGCCGAACACCACCGACGCGGGCGTGCGCAGCCCCGTCACCACCGGGCCCGCGGCATTCAGCAGGTTGGGCGCGCGGCCTTCACAGGCCTTCTTCAGCCGCTCCACCTCCTCCGCGCTGGTGGCCAGCACCACGTGCCGGCACAGCGTGGCGCGCGTCAGCGTCCGCGAGCCGCCGGAGAACAGCGCGGCCAGCCCGTCCGCGTCCTCCTCGCGGCCCCACAGCAGGGCCAGCTCCGGCTCCAGCGACCGGCTGCCCCGAGGCGTCCACACCAGCGCCACCTGACGCGTGCGCGTGGCGCCGCCGCCCTCCGTCCAGAAGGTCTTCAGCCGCGCGGGCTCCAGCGACTCGGGCAGCTTGAGCTGGAACGCGAGCAGCACCGGCGTCTCCTCCGGCACCAGCTTGAGCAGCTCGTCGGACAGGGGCGCGCTGTCGAGCGGCGCCACGTTCTCCAGGAGCTTCCCGGCGATGCCCCGGCCCACCAGCCGGTCGCCCTCCACTCCGAACTGGAGCCGCGTGTCCGCCCCCAGCCCCAGCACGTGGGTGAAGAGCTGCGCGTCGCGGCCGTAGGCCTCGGGATCGAAGCCCACCTCCACGTCCACGCCGTCCTTCGCTTCCAGCTCCGGCAGCGGCGCGCACAGGCCCTGGAGCACCACCACGGGGTGACGCGCGAGCACCAGCCGGTCCTTCGTGCGGGCGGCCCACACGGTCTGCTCCGCGACCAGCCACCGCGACAGCTGGAAGCCGCCCTCGGGGGCCTTCTCCGTCTGGGCCGGGCAGCTGTCCGCGGTCATCCCCCCGCGCCGGGCCACCGCGTCCAGCGCCTCCCACGCCGCGCGCGACGCCTTGTTCGCCTTGGGGACGATGAGGGCGGGGGTCCCCGCGCGCGCGTCACCGCTGAACCACACGGTGCGGAAGGGCGTGTCGAGCAGCGGGCCCGCCACCACGTCCAGCACCGCGCCCTTGAAGGACGCCTTGAGGTCGGTGCCGGTGGAGCCGAGGAACGCGGCCCACCCGCTGACGAAGCCCTGGCCCAGCGGCTGGTCCCACTGCGACTTCAGCCACGCGTTGCGCATCAGCGCGTCGCGCACCTTCGCGGGCGCGTGCACGTCCACCCAGATGGCGGCGGTGGCGGAGGCGCCGGGCACGTCCATCTTGGTGGGCTCCGAAGGGACCTCCGGCATGCCCTCCACGGTGGCGCCGGCGGACGGCGGGCCCTTGGGGTCGCCGGAGGAGAAGGCGGGGCCGGTGCGGTCCTCTCCGCCAGCGCCCCGGCGGCCGAGGACGAAGGCCCCCACGCCCACGCCCACCACGAGGGCGCCGATGAGCGCGATGCGCGCGGCGGACGAGGGCCCTGGCCGCTTGGGTGCGGGAGGCGGGCTCACGGGAGACGTCATGACATCCACTCCTTGAAGCGGAAGAAGCCGAGGAAGGCGGCGTTGGCCGGCACGGGGCGCCACTCCAGCGGCGCCTCCGTGGCGAGCGAGTCCAGGACGCCGGTGCGCACGCGGGCGCCCGGCTCACCGGGGTGGTAGACGACGCGCGCGGGCGCATGGGCCCGGTCCTCCGGGCGCACCACGAGCATCAAGTGGAAGACGGGCCCCGCGTCGTGGTCCTGGCGGAAGGCCACCACGTCGCCGGTGCGAAGCTGCTCGCGCGCGGAGCTTCCCCGGCCCAGCGGGAGGAAGCTCCGGGTGAGGAGCGTCTCCGCGTCCGCGAAGTCGGAGGGCACGCCGCGCGCGTCCTGCCACAGCGGCGTGGCGAGCCGCTCCGAGGCCACGCGCCGGTAGGCCGTGCGGTACGCGTAGCGGATGAGGCCCGCGCAGTCGCGCTGCGCGGGCTGCCACTCCGCATCCGGAGCCCGCACCTGCGCGAGCGACACCTGCGCGACCTCGCGGCGCAACAACCGGGCGCGCGTCTCCGCGGAACCGGGCTCGGCTGGGACGGCGGCCCCTTCGCGGGACGTGGGCATCGCGGCCGTCGATGGCGTCGCGGACACGGGCAGGGCGGATGCCCCTGCGCGGGCCGGGGGCGTCGAAGCGGCCGAGGGCGTCGCGGAAGCCACCCCGGACTCCGTGGACCGCCGCGCCTGCGACGGCAACGCCGCCCCCTGCTCCACCGGAGGAGCCGGGACGACGTGCAGCGACAGTGCGAGCATCAGGACGCGCATGGCGAGGGCCGGGCCGGGAGCGGCGAGCGGGTCAGTAGCCGCCTTCGCCTTCGCCTTCGCCGGAGTCGCCGCTCGTCTGGAGCTCCTTGAGCGCCGCGTCCAGGTTCGTGGGCCACCGCTTGCCCGTGGGCTTTGGATCCGCGGAGGGCACGTACACCTCCGCCTGCCCGTCGCCCAGGATGTTCACCCACGCGAGCACGCGCGTGGTGCCCGGCGTCGCCAGCGGGATGCGCACGCGGCGGCGGACCTCGCCCGGCGTGCCCTCGAAGAGCGCCAGGTTGAGCGTGGCCACCGTGTGCGCCTTGTCCCCGCTGGGCCAGTAGTTCGTCGCGATGAGGTACACGCCCTTGGGCGGCGCGCGGTGGATGTAGAGGTACGGACCGTACGCCGGCTGGTCGAAGTCGCCCCCCTGCTCGTTCAGGAAGAACGTGCCGCCAGACGGGCTGTTCGTGTCCGCCCAGTACACGTGCGCCATCGCCTTCACGTCCAGCGTGTCCCCCTCGCTGCTCGCGTCGGTGGGCTCGTAGATGTGCAGGTCCGTGTAGACGCCGTCCGTGTCGCTCGTGAGGATGGCCTTGAGCGGCACCGGCGGCACCTGCGCGTAGCTCGTCGCCTGCGCGCGCGCCGTGCCGCCCTTGTTGGTGGCCATCACCGTCACGATGTTCTTGCCGCTGGCCGCCGGGAACTTGCGGCTGAAGCGCCCGCCCGCGGTGCGCATCAGGTAGCGGTCGCCGTTGATGGACACCACCACTGGATCCACCGTGGGGTCGCTCACCTGACCTTCGATGCGCAGCATCCGGTCCACCGTCCATCCGCCGGACGGCGCGCTCAACACCACGGTGGGAACCTTGTCGCCCCGCCCAATGGGCACGCCCTGCTGGCGGGCGGGGACCGGCGGCGCCGTCTGCGTCAGCAGCCCGGCGAGGAGGACGGAGAGCATCAGGGGAGCCTGGGAATGGGAAACCGCGAACCGCGTGTCCGCGAAGGAACACAGCGTGCGACAAGCCCCTCCCCCTTTCAAGCCATCCGCCCCAAGCGGATGCGCGCGGCCCGGCGGCCCCCCCACCCGCGATGCCGCGCGTCGCGGGCTGCCGTCCCTTCGTCCGCGTGCCCGTCCGTCCGCCCGTCTCGGGCCCGGACACCCACGGTCCACGCACCAAAGGAACGCTGGCTTCAAGCCCTCCCGCGGGCAGCACCCGCGAGGCCCTGCCTCCAGCAACGGCCTACTGCGGGCGCTCCCAACCGTGGCGGTTCACGAAGTCCGACACCATGGCGGCCGTCGTGTCGCGAATCTTCTCCACGTCCGCCGGAGACTTGCCCGCGGTGTCCTCCATGGGCCAGTCCTCGCGCTTCTGGTCCGCCACCACCGGCGCGTCCGACAGCCCGCCCAGCGTCACCAGGATCTGCGCGTTCTTCGCCAGCTCTGGCGTCAGGCGCTGGGGCTTCGCGTCCCCCAGGTCCACGCCCATCTCCTTCATCGTGGCGAGCACCTCGGGATGCAGACGCTCGGCCGGCTGAGTCCCCGCGGAGATCGCGCGCGCCTTGGTGGGGTCCGCCAGCAGGTTGAAGAAGGCCGCCGCGATCTGCGAGCGACCCGCGTTCTGCGTACAAGCGAAGATGACCGTGTTCATCGCACCGCCTTTGGAGTGTTGAGAATCATGAGGTCCTGGGCTTCCTGGGAAGTATCACATCCTGGGTGTGGGAGAAGACAACGCTCGCCCGCTCCTCCGCTGCCCGAGCCGCACGGTGGGTCATGACCGCGGATATGGGTAGGATTTGACTCCCAGCGAACCCTTTCCCAGGCGAATGGGAGGGGGATGCCTAGGTTGGAGGCGTCATGCAAAGCACCCCTGCCTGGGCCTGGATTGTCTTCTGGACGCTGCTGCTGGCGTTGCTGGGAGTGGACCTGCTGGCCCACCGGGGAGGTAGGGGGCAGTCTCGCCGCGCGGCCCTCCTGTGGAGTCTGGCGTGGGTGGGGTTGGGGCTGTGCTTCTGCGGCTTCGTGTGGGTGGCGCTGGGCAGCGAGCAGGGCCACGAATACCTGGCGGCGTGGCTCATCGAGAAGAGCCTGAGCCTGGACAACGTCTTCGTCTTCCTTGTCATCTTCCGCAGCCTGAACGTGCCCCAGCGCTATCAGCACGAGGTGCTCTTCCTGGGCATCTTCGGCGCGCTGGTGTTCCGGGCCCTGTTCATCTTCGTGGGCGCGGCGGCGCTGCAGCGCTGGGGCTGGGTGTCGTACGTCTTCGGCGCCATCCTGCTCGTCACGGCGTGGCGGGTGCTGCGCGAGGACCCGTCGAAGGAGCAGGACAACCGCGTGGTGAGCTGGCTGTCGCACCGGCTGCCGGTGGCGGACCAGGTGGAGGGCCCCCACTTCGTGGTGAAGCAGCAGGGCCGCAGGCTCGCCACGCCGCTGCTGCTCGCGCTCGTGGGCCTGGAGGTGACGGACATCCTGTTCGCGGTGGACTCAGTGCCGGCGGCCTTCTCCGTCACCACCGACACCTTCGTCCTCTACAGCTCCAACGCCTTCGCCATCCTGGGGCTGCGCGCGCTCTACCTGGTCATCGCCGGGGCGGTGGGGCAGCTCAAGTACCTGCACTACGGGCTCGCGGGGGTGCTGGCGTTCGCGGGCGTGAAGCTGGTGGTGGAGAAGTGGGTGCGCATCCCGCCGCTGCTCTCCGTGGCCATCATCCTCGTCGTCATTGGCGCGGCGGTGTGGGCCAGCCTCGCGCACCGGCGCGCCGGGCGCGAGGTGGAGGTCTGAGCGAAGCCCGCCTCCTCAGGGCGAGGGCCGGCGCGCGGTGCCGGGCGGCTTGGGGTTGACCAGGAGCTGGTCGAAGAGCGGGTTCGCCGCCTGGGCGATGCGCGCCTCGTGCTTCTTCAGGAGCGCGGCGTTGGCGTCCTTCACGTCCTTGCCCGAAGCCTGCTCCAGTTGGGTGAGGGACTTGCGCAGCCCCGCGCGGCGCTGCTCCAGTTGCAGCCGCTGCGCCTCGGTGAGCTTCGGATCCTCCAGCTGGGGCGTGAGCGCGGCCAGCTGCTGCTCCAGGGCCGCGATGTTCTCCGGATCCGTGGGCCGGGACACCGCCGCCACGCCCGCGTCCAGGGGCTGGGCCGACGGGGGCGGTGGGTACACCACGGTGGTGAGGGTCTGGAACTCCAGGGGAGACATGGCGTGGGCCTCCAGGTTCTGGATGAGGGCGGCCTGGACCTTGCCCACCATCCGCATGGAGGCGCCCGCGGCCTTGAGCAGGGAGCGCGTGTCCCGGCGGTCCAGCTCCGCGCCATGCTGTTCGACGAAGGCGACGGACTCCTTCTCCATGATGTGGAAGGCGGGCAGGGTCGCCTCGCGCGCGGTCAGGTAGGTCTCCAGCCGGGCCTCCTCCAGCTTCAGCACGCCGCCCGTGGCGGGCGGCGTGAAGGGATGGAGGGTGTTGAGTTCGGCGAACCGCTGGGTGCGCGCCTGCGCGTCCATCACCGCGTCCACGCCGGAGCCGCCCATGTTGGCGTTCGCCCAGTAGCCCGCCGCGACCAGCCCCACCACGCCCAGCACGAGCACCCCGCCGCAGCCCAGCCCCAGACCGATGACCCACTTCTTGTTCATTGCCACGCTCCGCTCCCCATCCGGAAGGCAAGGCCATCCCGCGCCGGAGCCCCGTTGCTATCCGGGCCGTCCGCCCAGGGCAAGCGCGCCACGGCGGTCCGCGGAGTTTGCCGCCCGGGTCCAGGCGGACGTGCAGGCCCCGCGACGGCCGGAGGGCCGCCGTCAGCCCTCGAAGAGGGGGCGTCGCGGCAGCAGCACGAGGACCGTGGTGCCGTCCTGCGCGGTGGAGCGCACGCGCAGCCGGCCCGAGTGCGCATCCACGATGTGCTTCACGATGAACAGCCCCAGGCCCAGCCCGTGGGCGGGATGGCTTCTCTCGCGGGCCTCCGCGCGCTTGAGGGGTTCGAACAGGTGCGGCAGCAGGTCCCGCGGAATCGGGCGCCCCTGGTTGTTCACCGCGAGGGTCACGGAGCCCGTCTGGCCGCGCAGCCGCACGCGCACGGGGCAGAGCGCGTCCCCATAGGCGAGCGCGTTGTTCACCAGGTTGGTGATGACCTGCGCCAGCCGGTCCGGGTCGCACCACAGCCACGCCGCGCCCGGGCCGTCCACCTGCAGGCGTCGGTCCGGGTGGGCCTGCTGCACCTCGTCCACCACCTGCCGCACCAGCTCCATGAGGTCCACCTCGCGGGGCGCCATGGGAATGCCGCCGCCCAGGCGGGCCTGGGTGAAGTCCAGCACGTCATGCAGCATGCGGTGGGCCCGCTCCGCGCTGGAGAGGATGCGGGCGATGGCCTTCTGGTCGCGCGGGTCGGCCTCCTCGCGCTTCGCCAGCATCGTGGCCGCCATGGTGATGGCGGAGATGGGGTTGCGCAGGTCGTGTCCGACGATGCCGATGAGCAGCTGCTCGAACTCCGCGCGGCGCCGCGCCTCCGCCTCCTCCTCGTGCCTGCCGGTGACGTCCTGCATGGCGCCCACCATGCGCACCGCGCGGCCCTGGAGGTCCTTCACCACGCGGCCCCGGTCCTCGACGAAGGCCCAGGTGCCGTCACCCCGCCGCAGCCGGTACTCCGCCAGCCAGTGGCCCTCGCGGCTGTCCAGCGCCTCCTGAAGCTCGTGGGTCACCCGGTCGCGGTCGTCGGGGTGCAGGCTGTCGGTCCACCACGCCATGTCCATGGGGGGCGCTCCCGGGGACGTGTCCAGCCGGAGGATGCGCGCGGCCAGCTCGCTCCAGTGGATTTCATTCGTCACCAGGTCCCAGTCCCAGATGATGTCGCGGGTGGCCAGGGTGGCCAGCCGGTAGCGCGTCTCCGACGCGCGCAGCTCCTGCTCCGCTCGGCGCCGGTCGGTGATGTCCAGCGACACGCCCGACACGCTCACCACCCGCCCCCCCGGGTCGAGCATCGGCATGAGGCGGACCTCGAACCAGACGCCCATCAAGTACAGCTCCGTGGACAGCCGCTCCCCCGCCAGCGCGCGCTGGACGACCTCCACCACGTCCCGCCGGTCCCGGAAGAGCTCGAACACGGAGCGCCCGCGCATCGCCTGGGAGGGCAGGCTCGTGGTCGTCACCCCTTCGCCCTCGAAGAGGGTGAACACGCCGTGGGGGTCGAAGGCCCACAGCACCACGGGCAGCTGGGTGAGCACGCGCTGGAGCTGCTCACGGGCCTCGTCGCGCTCCTGGCGCAGCATGCGCGTGGCGGTGATGTCCGTGGACACGCCGCACACGGCCCACGCCTCTCCGTCCGTGATGGTGGGGAGGGGGAACTTCACCGTGTGGTAGACATGGAGCCCGTCGGGCTGGAGCACCTCCTCGTCGAACACCAGCGGCTTGCGCACCGTCAGCACCTGCTGGTCGTTCTCCTGGAACCGCTCCGCGGTGCGCCGCGGAAACAGCTCCCGGTCCGCGTGCCCCAGCACCTCCGCCCGCGTGTGTCCGGAGAGGGCCTCGAAGGGGCGATTGACGAAGAGGTACCGCCCGCCCAGGTCCTTCGCGTAGATGGCGGCCGGCGCATGGTCGAGGATGGCCTGCAGCCGCCGCTCCCGCGCCCGCAGCGCCTGCTCGTGCTCGTGGACGTAGCGGGCCACGGCCTCCGTCAGGCTGCCATCCAGCGCGCGCCAGAGCGCCCGCAGTTCGTACACCCCCAGGGGGTGGTGGGAGTCATCCAACGTCTCCAGGATGGCCTCGCGCAGGAGGCCATGCTCCTCCACCAGCGCCTCCACCCGCGCGCCGGCCAGGAAGCGCCGCTGCCCGAGTTCGCGGGCCTGGGCCCGGACCGGCTCCGCGTCCCACGTCGCCCCGCCCTGGCGCAGCACGAGCACCAGCGCATCCACCAGCTGGAGCATCCCGCGCGACCGCTCCTGGAACTCCTCGTGCATGTCCCCGATGGACGGCCGCACGCGCGCGCCCCAGCGCCGGATGATGTCGTCGCGCAGGCCCTCCACGAGGTCCGCGAGCGAATCCGACGTGGAGGCGAAGGGGTTCATGCCACCGCCCGCGCCTTCCCCGAGGCTTCGGGGACCAGGGAGGGAGCGCACGCCTCCGGCACTCCGGAGACACCGGTCAGCAAAGGCAGGCCGCCTGCTGTCGGAAGAGTGTGTGTCACCGTGCCCCTGCTCCCTGGACGCGCCCGGAGTGGAGGGAAGATGGTCATGGTCCCCCGCGCGCAGGATGGGGCCTGCGGGAGGGGGTGGGGTGGCTTGTCCACCGCTGGGGTGGACCCCCGGGGGGTGGCAGGCGGCCATGGGAGGCCCTCGCGGGGCGCTGGGTCCCGCCAGTGACATGAGAGAGACTGGCGCCCAGGCACACGGGAGGACACAGCGCATGGCATTCGCGGAACGCAGGACCGGCGGGCAGGACGCGGGCGCGACGACGACGGGGCGGCTGCCCCCGGGGGCATGGCCCCAGGGACCCGCCCTGACGGGGGAGGCCCAGCCATGAGCGCGCCCCAGCCAGTGGATCCGCTGGAGTCCCTGGGCCGGGGGAACGTGCGGAGCGCCTGGGAGGTGCTGGAGGCGATGAGCTCGCTCATGCGCCGCCGCGCCGCGGGCCTGCCGCTGAACCTGCCGCAGGTGACGGTGTTCCTGCGCAGTGGCCGCGAGCTGACGGGCTTCGTCCGGGAGTATGGCGAGTTCCGCCACGGCCGGGGGGTGCTGTTGATCACCTCGGGGGGCTACGGTTCGCGCGGCGAAGGCCTGGACGTGACGTTCGTGCCAGACGGGGTCATCGAGGCGCTCACGCTGCACGACGCCACGATGCTGGACACGCCCGCCAGGTCGATGCCCGAGTCCTCGCCGATGCACCTGCGAAGGCACCTGCCCGCGATGGCCGACAAGCTGTCCAGCGCCTGGGGCACGCCGGTGACGGCGGAGTTCGGCACGGGTACGGAGCTGGAGCAGGACGCCTTCATCCAGCCCCTGGCGTGGCTCGTCGAGCGCACGGGCGAGGTCCTGGGCAAGCTCGCCAGGACGCCCGACGTGGGCGACGTGCTCCGCGAGAAGGTGCGCAAGGTGCGGCTGTTCGTGGGGGATTCCTTCCAGGCGAAGCTCACGGACAGCACGCTGGACCTCACCACGTCGCGCCACCCCGCGGCCTGGCCGCTGGACTCGGAGCTGGCCCAGGCGGTGACGGACGCGCTTCCGTAGGGTGGACCCCTCCGGGCGCCGTCCCCGCGGGCACGGCGCCGGGCAGCGCCCCCACAGGCCCCGGCGGGCGCGGCGGGCCTCCAGCTCCAGGGACTCGAACTCACCGCGCCGGGAGGCTCCGGCCGGGGGGATGAACAGCGTGCACGCGTAGCCACGCTCCACGAGGAGCGCGTTCACGTCCTGGCCGTCCACGGACACGTAGGCGAGCCTCCGTCCGAAGCGGTCCGTGCACGCCTCCGCGTCCCGCAGCCGCACCGCGCGGCCCTCCACGAGCGAGCGGTTGAACGCCGCGGCCTCCTCACCGAAGCAGTCGTGGTGGCCGCGCGTCGTCTCCGGAGTGTCGGCGAGCAGGTAGCGGATCCGCTCGCCGTCCTGGAGCACCACCGTGTCTCCGTCGATGACCTGCGTCACCACGCCCGTACGCGGCCCGCACTCTCCCTCCTCGCCCCCGCACGCGGACAGGACGCCCAGCAGCAGCAGGAATCCCACGACGTGCATCCTCATGGCGCGCACCTCCGGTTCTCACGGCCCGGAGTGCCCCGGTCCCCCACGCCGTACGTCACGCCCGCGGGCGTCGGACAGAAGGCTCCGGCCGCGTCATTCGCGGAGGCGTCCCGCGCGCGCGCATCCAGCTGCGACGACACACCGGGGATCGCGGCGCTCGTGAAGGCCACCGAGTCCAACAGGATTCCCCTCATCGCGAGCTTCAGGACATGCGCTCCCGCGCCGTTGCCCAGGCCGAACCCGAACGTGCCAAACACCGAGGGCAGTCCCCCGTTGAGCGAAGCATCCTCGCTGCGCGCGAGCACGGCGTGACTCCCGGCCTTCATCGAAAGGCACAGCGGCGACTCCAGCACCGTGCTGCCTGTCTCGTTGGAGAGCGTCACCCCGTTGAGGTCCACCTCTCGCAGCGCGAGCACCTCCACCCATTCGCCCAGCGCATCCGGGACGGCGGAAGGGTCCGCCATGAACTCGGTGAGCACCAGCGAGCCCGCGGCCGGGACGCGGAGCGCGCGCGATTGCCCGGTCGTCCGGTCGATGCAGCCAGCCTGGGAGACACCGGCGTCCGCGCTCACGCAGACGCGGTTGGGCCGTCCGGGTGTGCCCAGGTTGCCCTTGTCACCGTAGGGCTCCGTGGCCGCGCACCAGGACGTCAGCACGTCATTGCCCCTCGCATCCTCGGTGAGCGGCGCGGACACCTGGGTGGCCACGCCATCCTGTGCCGGGCCATACACCGCGCTGTCGATGAGCACGCTTCCCACGCGCAGGGAGACCGCGCCGCCCGTGTTGCGCAGGTCCACCGAGAAGGTGGCCAGTGGCTCCGGGAGGCCCCCATTCACGTCGGACTCGCGCCTGCGGGCGAGCAGCGCCGTCTCTCCCGAAGCAAGGGACATGCAGCGCTCCGACTCCAGCCGGGTACCCGACGTGTCCGTTCCCACCGTGAGACCATTGAGGTCCACGGGCGCGGTGGCGCGCACCTCCAGCCATTCGCCCACCGTGTCATCGCCTCGCGGGTTGGCCATCACCTCCGTGATGATCAGCTGACCTGGACGCGGTGACTGGACCTCCCGGGGAGAGAGCGCCCCCGGGGGCAGACAGGTCACGACACGACCACCATCCACGCCGGACGCGCCAGCGTCCGCCACAGCAGGACACGGCGCGTTCGCGCTCCCCGGACTGCCACGGGTCCCGCCCGGCACGGTCTCCGGTGCGTCACACCAGCGCGACAGGTCGTCATTGCCCTCCGCCTCTGGCACGAGCCGGCCGTCATAGGTCCGGGCCACACCCGACTTCTCCGGCGCGGTGAGCGCCACCGTGTCGAGCACACGCGTCCCACACCGCAGACCCAGCAGTCCCGCGCTGTTCCCCAGCGCGCCGAGCGCATCCCCATACGTCTGGTCCACATGTTCGGGCAGCGGCCCGTCCCGCACATCGCCCAGCACGACGAAGGTGCCCGCATCCACGGGCAACGCGGTGGTGAACGTATAGGCCCGCTCCTGCGCCGCCTCGTCGCGAGCGGTGAAGAGCGTCACCCCCAGCAGGTCCACGGTCTCCCGCGAGGGATTGTGGAGCTCCACGTACTCCTTCCCGGTGTCCGCGCCCGTGGGGTCGTTGAGGTACTCGGTGATGACGAGGGCGCCCGGAAACAGGGCCGCGCAGGCCGGTGGCTCCTCCTCCCACGTGGGCAACCCACAACCTCCCAACACCCCCAGCGCCCATCCCAACCCCAGCCCCACGCCCCATCCCCTCACTGCCCAAGCCGCCACACTCCGCTCCCTTCAGAACCGCGTCTCCACTTCCAGCGCGAACAGGTGCCGGGGCGCATCCGGCGGCGTCCGGGCACCTCGTGCGTCTTTCAGGTCGATCCGCCACGCGTACCGGGCCCGCGTCGTCACGGCGTCCCCCGCCGCCCAGCTCGCGTCGAGCGTCGCCCGGAAGGACTGCTCCAGCCGGTGGCGCGTCGACAGGTCCTCGTCCTTCCACACGGCCCGCCCCCGCAACCGCACGGCCTCGCAAGGCCGCACCTGGGCCTCCACCACGGCCTGCGCGTCCACGCGCACGCCTGCGTTCACGGGATCATCCACGCGTGCATGCGCGTACTGCGCGGCCACGGTCAGGGCGTCGTGAAGCTCCGCCTTCACACGGGCCGTCATGCGCAGCAGCGACCCCGAGCAGGGCGCCTCGGCGGAGCCGTCGAAGCAGTCGCCCGCCACGCCGACGTCCTTGTCCCGGTACTCGCCCCACAGCGACGGCTGGAAGAGCGCATGCACCCGCCAGTCCACACGGGCGGAGGCCCGCAGGTTCACCGTGCCCGCGCTGCCCACCACCGCGCCGTCGGAGGGAAGCGTCCACGCATCCACCTCTCCGCGCAGCCGCAACGCACCCTCCAGCCGGTGCAGGTAGCGCACGCGCGCACCTACCTCGTTCCGAGCCCGTGAGCCCTCCAGCTCGTCCGGCCCGGACATCGCCCCCGTGTAGGGATTGGCGAAGCCTCGACCGTAGGCGCGCAGCGACACCTCCAGTTCCTGCGCGGCACCCGCCACCACCGTGCGCTGGAGCACGCCGAACCCGCCACCCCCACCTGGCGCCGCATCGAACGTACGCGCCGCCTCCACGAAGAGGTCCACCGGGCCGTGCCCCCACGCGCCGTCGACTCCCACCGCGCCGAATGCGCCGCCCGCCGGGTAGCCCGCGGTGGAGCGGAAATCGAGCGAAGCCCCTTCCACGCTCCACACCGGCAGAGCCCCCCAGGCCGTCGCGCCCACCTGCGCTCGCGGCGTCCATGAGAGCGTCGCGTGACCTCCTCCCGCCCACTCACGGAACACGCCAGGAAGCGAACGAGACACCACGCGCCCCATGGGCGTCTTCTCTCCCGCGAGCCATACCGCGGGCGCCTTGCAGCGGCTCCCCTCGCATGACGCCCTGTCCATCAGCGCGTGCGAGAGCAAGGAGCGGGACTGATACGAACCGAAGCCCGTCGCGGAGAGCTCCGCGTCCGTCCCCACCGCCCCGCGCACCGTGCCCACCACGCCCCGAAAGCCTTCCTCCCAGTGGAAGTCTGGCGTCACGTCCACGGCGCGCTCCTCGGGTGTGCAGGCGCCCTCCCCCAGGAAGCACCACCGCTCCACGTCCCCGGGCACGCGCACGGCGTCGTCGGGAAGGAAGCCGTCCGGCGTGGGCAGTCCCGTGGTGTCCAACGTGAGCCGCTGCGCGAAGCCCAGCCGGTACGCTCCCACCAGCACCGATGCTCGCTCGCCCATCCACTGTCCGTGGAACTTGGGCATGACCACCGAGACGCCGGGCGCCTCCGCCACCAGCCTCCGCTGACTCGCATCCCGGTGCACCGTGCCCAATCGCCGCCGCGTCATCGACGTGAGCAGCCCCACACGCCAGCCCTCCGGTCCCGCCACGCGGACCTGGAGCGCCAACGGCGGCAGCACCGGATCCGATACGGCGAACGCAGTCAGCAGCCGCGCGTCCCCTGACACCCGGTCCGAAGGCGCCATCATCAAGAACGGCGCCAGCTTCCGCCGCTCCTCCGCCGTCAGCCCCGCCCGTCCTCCTGAAACCAACGGAGGGCGTCGCCGCTCATTCGCCTCCGACGCGGTGCGCGACTCGAAAGCCAACGACTCTGGCCGCACCTCCGCCGCCGCTGAAGTGCGCTCCTCGCGAGCCAGGGGCGCCAGCCCGCTCGGCACCACCCCTGCGCTCCCCGTGCCCTCCAGCAGCCCATCCACCCGCGCGTACGTCAGCCCGGGCAATGCATAGAGCGCCGCACGCGACGCATGCGCCGGATCCACTCCCGAACGCCGCAGCACCAGGAGCGCCGCCAGCGTCTCCGCCGTGATGGCGCCATCCTCCCGCAGCGCGAACAACGCGGCCTCCCCGGTGTCCTCGGGCTCGACCTCATAGGACGCGGCGCGCGCCACGGCAGGGACACCCAGCAGGTACAGCCACAGGCAGCAGAGGACGGGACGCACGCGGCGGGCCCTCTGCACGAGTGGGACCACCCTTCCCTACAGGAAGCCCCAGCCGAATCGCCCGTCCCTTCCCGGGACGCGGCGTCCAGGCGAGGGACGGGCACGCCCTCCCCACCACGATGGCGTCGGGCGGTGCGGCTATGCTCCGGGCCACATCTCGCGAGGGTCGGCCTTCCCGGCCCCAAGAACAGCACATGGGCCACGTCCACATCCTTCGCCACTTCCCCTCTCCCCAGGAGGGGTTCAACCGCACCGTCCGCATCTACACGCCGGACACCTACGACGCGTGGCAGGACCACCGCTTCCCGGTGCTCTACATGCACGACGGGCAGAACGTCTTCGCGCACCCCGAGTCGGCCGTCTTCGACACGTGGTGCGCCAACCGCGTCGCGGAGGACAGTGTGAACGCGGGGCGGATGGAGCCGTGGCTCATCGTCGCGGTGGACTCCGGACCGGGCCGCTTCCAGGAGTACTCGCCGTGGGACGAGCCTCGCAACGGCGTGGCCGCGCGCGGCGAGGCCTATGGGCGCTTCCTCGTGGACGAGCTCAAGCCATACATCGACCAGACGTACCGCACGCGCGCGGGCAGCGAGTGGACGGCCACGATGGGGTCATCCCTGGGCGGGCTCATCTCGCTGTACCTGGGATGGAAGTTCCCGCAGGTGTTCGGGCGCATCGGCGCGCTGTCGCCCACGGTGATGTGGAGCCAGGGCCGCCTGTTCGACGCGTGGCGTGCGCACAGCCGGCGCTGGTCGCGCATCTACCTGGACGCCGGCGACACCGAATACATCCACGCGGGCGGCCTGCCCCTGGACTATGGCCGGGGCACGCGCGACTTCTTCCGCCACCTCAAGGACCTGGGCTACGCCGACCACGAGGTGTCCCTGGTGCTGGAGCCGGGCGGCGAGCACCACGAGAAGGACTGGCAGCGCAGACTGCCCGGCGCCATGCAGTGGTTGCTCGGGTGAGTCCGCGTCCGTGACCCACCGCCCCCGGTCCGTGCCGCTGGGAGAGCGGCAGGTCTACGTCCAGGTCGTGGAGGGGCTCCTCCAGCACGGCCTGCGCGGCCAGCTGTCGCCCCGGCTGCGGGAACGGCTGCGCCAGGCGGGCGTGGACCTGGACCGGCCGCTGCTCCCGCTCTACCCGGTGCCGCTCTGGAGCCGGTGCCTGCACATCGTCATCGAGGAGGTCTATCCCGGCCTCCCCCGGACGGAGGCCTTCAGCCGGCTCGCCCACGCGCACGTGGAGGGCTACGGCGCCACGCTGCTGGGGCGCGCGGTGATGGGCGTGATGCGCGTGCTGGGGCCCACGCACGTCGTGCGCCGCCTGCCGGAGGTGCTGCGCGGCACGGACAACTACACGGAGGTGACGCTGACGGAGCGAGGCCCGGCGCACTACGAGTTGGAGCTCAACTCGGTGATGGACGCGCCCGGCTACACGGAGGCGCTGTTCGAGGCCCTGCTGGGCGCGGGCGGCGCGAAGGCCCCCCGAGCGACGAAGCTGCACGAAGGCGAAGGCCGCACGGTGCTGTCGCTCACCTGGACGGCGGAGCCGTAGCGCTCACGTCGCCTGGATGAAGCGCACCGCGTCCTGCATGGACTCCAGGTCCGCGTGGCGGGTGAGGTACATCTCCTCTCCCAGGAGGCTGTGGTAGATGGGCGGCAGCTCGCGGTGCACGAGCAGCGACCTCCCCAGCCGCTCGACGATCTGCGCATGGGAGTGGAGGTAGCGCCGGCCGTGACGGCGGGCGCTGTGGCAGACGTGGTGGCGCGGCGTGTACTGGAAGTCCGCCACCGGGTCGCCCGTCACCACGCGGGCCCAGAGCCGGTACACGTCGATGTCGCACGTATAGTTCATCATGTCCGTCATGAAGCCGCCGGGCGGGCGCAGGTTGGCCTCCAGCACGACGAAGCGTCCGTCGGGCAGCCGGAAGAACTCCAGGTGGAACCAGCGCTCGCGCAGGCCGAAGGCGGCGACGACCTGACGGCCCAGCACGTCGAGCGCGGCGGGGATGTGCTGGAGGCTCCAGAAGGAGATGTCGCGCCGCTCGGTGACGGTCTCCATGCCGCCGTCGCTGTACTCGTGGCTGAGGTTGAAGACGATGACGCCGTGGCGGTCCACGATGCCGTCGTAGGTGACGATGGTGCCGCGCACGAAGGGCTGCGCGACGTAGGACGTGGGCAGCGGGTGGGCGAGCGCGGCGTCCACCTCCGCGTCGCTGGCGACCTTGAAGGTGTGGGCGGCGCCCACGCCCACGTCGGGCTTGAGCACGAGCGGGTAGCCCACGCGGGCGGCGAAGGCCTTCACCTGCTCCGCGTCGCGCACGCGCAGGAGGTCCGGGTGGGGAACGCCAGACGCATGGAAGACCTCCGCCATGCCGGACTTGGAGCGCAGCTTGAGGATGTCGGGAGGCTGGAGGCCGGGGACGTGGAAGTCCTCGCGCAGGCGGGCCTCCACTTCCAACCAGGACTCGTTGAGGGACTCGATGCGGTCCACGCGGCCGTGGCGCCAGGTGAGGTAGCCGGTGGCGCGCAGGAGGGCGTCGGCGTCGTTGAGGCTGGGGACGAAGAAATACTCACGCAGCGACTCGCGCAGCTCCGAGCGCAGGGACTCGTAGGGTGCGTCACCAATGCCCAGCACGGACACGCCGCGCTCGCGCAGGGCGGCGGCGAAGTGGAAGTACTGGGAGGGGAAGTGGGGGGAGATGAAGACGAAGTTCATGGCTCCTGGCGGGCGAGTCCTCCGCTGGGGACTGACCATAGCGGCACCACCCTCGCCCTAGAAGCCCGGCGGGGAACAGTGTCCACCCGCGGAGGTTCGCCCCCGCGGCGCTCCCGGGGAACACTCACGCCACGGCGGTCAGCGCACGGGCCATGCGGCGCACGGCTTCGCGCAGCTCGTCCTCCTGGAGCGGCGTGAAGCACAGGCGCAGCGCGTCCAGGGGTTCGCGGTCGAAGGTGTAGTGCCCCCCGTGCAGGAAGCCGACGCCTTCCTCGAGGCCCCGTTCCACCCACGCGGCGGCGTCCACGCCGGGGGCACACCGCGCCCACAGCGTCATTCCCCCCGCGGGCACGGTGAAGTCGAGCGCGGAGCCCAACGACGCGCGCAGCGCATCCACCAGCACATCCCGCCGGGAGCGGTACACGGCGCGCATCTTGCGAACGTGGCGCTGAACCTCACCCTCCTCCAGCAGCTCGGCGACGGCGGCCTCGGTGACCAGGTCGCCCTGCCGGTCCACGGCGGCGCGCACCGCGGACGCGCGAGCGATGAACGGCGCGGGCGCGGAGAGAAAGCCCAGGCGAAGTCCCGGCGCGAGCACCTTGGACAGCGTGCCCACGTAGAGCACGAGTCCATCCCGGTCCTCGCTCGCGAGCGGCAGCACGGGAGGACCCTCGAAGTGGAACTCGTGGTCGTAGTCGTCCTCGATGAGCGCGACGTTCGAGGCACGGGCCCACGCGAGCAACCGCTGCCGGCGTTCCGCGGAGAGCGTGACCGTGGTGGGGTACTGGTGGTGCGGCGTGAGGTAGACGGCGCGCACCGGCCCCAGGCGCTCCAGCACGTCCACCCGAAGGCCCTCCGCGTCCACGGGGACGGGCACGACGTTCGCCCCCGTGAGGCGGAAGGCATCCCACGCCGGAAGGTAGCCCGGGGACTCCACCGCCACGGTGTCACCGGGACGAAGCAGGGTACGGGCCGCGAGGTCCAGCGCCCCCTGGCTGCCCCGGGTGATGATCAGCGTGTCCGGGGTGACGGCCATGCCGCGAAGCGAGGCCAGCATCGCGGCCAAGGCCTCACGCAGCCCCGCGTGTCCCAGCGGCGCGTCATAGTCGAGCAGCTTCTGCCCACCGCGCTTCAAGGCCCGCCGGTACGCGCGCGCGAGCAGGTCCGAAGGCAGCAGCCGCACATCCGGGCCGCCGCTGACCAACATCAACGCGCCACCCGCAGGCCCGGCCCTCCGAGGCACCGCGCGGGCCTCCACGGCCGGAGGCAACGCGAAGCCCAGCTCCCGCGAGGCCCTCGCTGAGGGCGTGGCGTCAGCTCCATCCGGAGGAGCCCGCGCGACGAAGGTGCCCAGGCCCGGCGTGGTGATGATCCACCCCTGGGCCTCCAGCTCCTGGTACGCCGCGAGCACCGTGTTGCGGTGCACGCCCAGGGACACCGCCAGCGCGCGGCTGCCGGGGAGCGGCTCCCCGGGACGCAGCCGGCCGCGCCGCACGTCCTCCGCCAGCGCCCGGGCGATCTGCACGAAGCGCGGCGTCGGCGACCTTGCGTCCAGCGGAACCGTCAGCGTCCAGCGAGCCATGCCTGCCTCCCCGGACGGCGCGTCCTCAGTTCTTCTGCAGCGGGCGGTAGCGGATGCGGTGCGGCTCCAGCGCGTCCGGGCCCAGGCGCTTCTTCTTGTCCGCCTCGTAGTCCTCGAAGTTGCCCTCGAAGAAGAACGCCTTGCTGTCGCCCTCGAACGCGAGGATGTGCGTGGCGATGCGGTCCAGGAACCAGCGGTCGTGGCTGATGACCACCGCGCAGCCCGCGAAGTTGAGCAGCGCGTCCTCCAGGCTGCGCAGCGTCTCCACGTCCAGGTCGTTCGTGGGCTCGTCCAACAGCAGCAGGTTGCCGCCGCTCTTGAGCATCTTCGCCAGGTGCACCCGGTTGCGCTCGCCGCCCGACAGGTCCTTCACCCGCTTCTGCTGGTCCTGCCCCTTGAACGCGAACCCCGCCAGGTACGCGCGGCTGGGCACCTGCCCCGCCTTGCCCAGGTCCAGGTGGTCCAGGCCGCCGCTCACCTCCTGGAACACCGTCTGGTCGCCGTTCAGCGCGTCGCGGCTCTGGTCCACGTAGGCCATCACCACCGTCTCGCCGATCCGCAGCTCGCCCGCGTCCGGCTTCTCCGCGCCCGTCATCATCCGGAACAGCGTCGTCTTGCCCGCGCCGTTCGGACCAATCACTCCCACGATGCCGCCCGGCGGCAGCTTGAAGTTCAGCTCGTCGATGAGCAGCCGCTCCCCATACGCCTTGCGCAGCCCCTTCGCCTCCACCACCAGCCCGCCCAGCTTCGGACCCGGCGGGATCAGCACCTCGCCCGTGGGCTCGCGCTTCTCCTGCGACTGGTTGAGCAGATCCTCGTACGCGGAGATGCGCGCCTTGCTCTTCGCCTGACGCGCCTTCGGAGACGCCCGCACCCACTCCAGCTCGCGCTTGAGCGTCTTCTGGCGGTGGCTCTCCGACTTCTCCTCCAGCTCCAGCCGCTTCTGCTTCTGGTCCAGCCAGCTGGAGTAGTTCCCCTTCCAGGGCACCCCCTCGCCGCGGTCCAGCTCCAGGATCCACTCGGCCACGTTGTCCAGGAAGTACCGGTCGTGCGTGATGCACACGATGGTCCCCGTATAGGCCTTCAGCGCCTGCTCCAGCCACGCGACGCTCTCCGCGTCCAGGTGGTTGGTGGGCTCGTCCAGGAGGAGCAGGTCCGGCTTCTCCAGCAGGATGCGGCAGAGCGCCACGCGGCGCTTCTCACCGCCGGACAGCTTCGTCACGTCCGCGTCACCCGGAGGCAGACGCAGGGCGTCCATCGCCATCTCCAGCGTGCGGTCCAGCTCCCAGCCGTTCGTCGCGTCGATGGTGTCCTGCAGCTTCGCCTGCTCGGCGAGCAGCTTCTCCATCTCCGCGTCGCTCATGGGCTCCGCGAACTTCGCGCTCACTTCATTGAAGCGGTCCAACGCCTGGCGGATCTGCTTCAGGCCCAGCTCCACGTTCCCCTTCACGTCCAGGGTCGTGTCCAGCTGGGGCTCCTGCGCCAGGTAGCCCACCTTCACCGTGGGGTCCGGCTTCGCGGTGCCGAAGAACTCCGTGTCCACCCCCGCCATGATGCGCAGCAGCGTGGACTTGCCGGAGCCGTTGGGGCCAATCACGCCAATCTTCGCGCCCGGGAAGAACGACAGGTAGATCCCCTTGAGGATGTCCTTGCCGTTCTTGACCTTGCGCAGGTCCTGCATCGTGAAGATGAAATTCTGGGCCATGGCGGCCTCCTCGGTATTCGCTGGAACGTGAGCGGGCATGAGCGGATAGCAGGGAGCCCCATCCGGCTCAAGACGCCTGCGGCCCGCCGTGTCCGGTTGGACGGGGCGCGTCACCCGCCCAAGAGCGAAAACGCCGGCTCGCTCACCCTGCGAACCGAATTCGAAGGTGTTAGAGGAAGCCCCCCATGTCCGAGCCTACGCCCCCCGCCCTGGAGCTGCAGGGCCTCTCCAAGCGCTACGGAAACTTCACCGCCCTCCACTCCGTGGACCTCACCATCCGCCCCGGAGAAATCTTCGCCCTCCTGGGCCCCAACGGGGCCGGCAAGACGACCCTCATCGGCAGCGTGTGCGGGCTCGTGCGGAAGTCCGCTGGCACCATGAAGGTCTTCGGCAAGGACCTGGACCAGGACCCCAACGGCCCCCGCTACCAGGTGGGCCTGGTCCCCCAGGAGATCAACTTCGATCCGTTCTTCACCGTCGGGGAGTCCCTGCGCATCCAGCAGGGCTACTACGGCCAGCCCCGCGACGACGCGCGCATCGACGAGGTCCTCACCGCCCTCAACCTCCAGGCCAAGAAGGACTCGCTCACGCGCGCCCTGTCCGGCGGCATGAAGCGCCGGCTGCTCATCGCCAAGGCGCTCGTCCACAAGCCGAAGCTCGTCTTCCTGGATGAGCCCACCGCGGGCGTGGACGTGGAGCTGCGGCGCGACCTCTGGACGTACGTGAAGAAGATCGCCAGCGAGGGCACCACCATCGTCCTCACCACCCACTACCTGGAGGAAGCGGAGGAGCTGGCGGACCGCGTGGGCATCATCAACGAGGGCCGCCTCCTGATGGTGGAGGACAAGGCCGCCCTCTTGCGCCGCTTCGGGGAGAAGCGCCTGGTCGTCACCTTCTCCGAGGCGCAGGCCGCCATGCCCGCCGCTGGCCAGCGCTTCGCCGCGAGCCTGTCCGCCGAGGGCCGCACGCTCACCTACGTGGAGCGCGACAACTGCGCCCCCTCCGGCGAGCTGCTCCGTTCGCTCTACGCCGACGGGCTGCCCATCTCCGAGGTGGAGACGCGGCGCTCGCGCCTGGAAGACGTGCTCATCGAAATCCTCCGCGGCCGCCCCTCGCAGGCCGCCTGAACCCCGCTTCCACGAAACCACCTCATGAACGTCCTCGGGATGCAGACGCTGTTCGCGAAGGAGGTCCGGCGCTTCATGCGCGTGCCGGGCCAGACCGTCCTATCGCCCCTCATCAGCACCACGCTGTACTTCATCGTCTTCGGCTATTCGATTTCCGGTCGCGTGCACGAGGTGGAGGGCCACCCGTACCTGCACTTCATCGTGCCCGGCCTGGTGTTCCTGGGCATCGCCAACAACGCGTTCCTCAACAGCAGCTCCTCGCTGTTCATCACCAAGATTCAAGGCACGGTGGTGGACCTGCTGGTGGCGCCGCTGGGGCCCGGCGAGCTGATGGTGGGCTTCATCGGCGGCGCGATGGTGCGCGGCCTGGTGGTGGGCCTGCTCACCTGGGGGGTGGCCGCCGCCTTCTCCGGCTTCAGCCTGGAGCACCCGCTGGCGACGCTCTACTTCCTCGTGCTCTCCAGCTACGTGTTCAGCGTGCTGGGCATGCTCGCCGCCGTCTGGGCGGAGAAGTTCGAGCAGATCAACTTCTTCCCCACCTTCGTCATGCTGCCCCTCACGTTCCTGGGCGGCGTCTTCTACTCGGTGCGCGAGCTGCCCTCCCCCTGGAACCACGTCAGCCTCTTCAACCCCATGGTCTACATGGTGGAGGGCCTGCGCTACGGCATGCTGGGCAGCAGCCTGTTCTCGCCCCTCGTCGGAGGCGCCATCCTCGCGCTCACCGCCGCCGTCGCCACCGCCATCACCTACGGGGTGCTGCGCTCCGGCTACAAGATGAAGGCCTAGCCAGCCCGGGGCCCGCCTGACTCCCTCTCGGGGAGGGAGGCGGGCCCCTCCCCGCCGGACAGGGCCTCTGTCTTTTTGGAGATCGGCTGTTTCCCGCACGATGAGAAAGCGCGGTATCCTCCCGGACACCAATGGCGGTGGGCTTCGGGAAATACGAGCTGTTGCGAAAAATCGCGTCGGGCGGGATGGGACAGGTGTTCCTCGCGCGCGAGCATGGAACGGGCTTCGAGCGGCTGGTCGTCCTCAAGCTCATCTTGCCGCACCTCGCCGAGGACGAAGAGTTCCTGGACATGTTCCTGGAAGAGGCGCGGCTGGTGGCGCGCCTGTCCCACCCGAACCTCATCACCATCCTGGACCTGACGGAGATTGAAGGCCGGCACTGCCTGGCGATGGAGTACGTGCAGGGCGAGGACGTGCGGCGGCTGGAGCGCTTCGCGCGCAAGCAGGAGCGCCCGCTGCCGGTGGGGCTGGTGGTGCGCATCATCGCGGACGCGGCGGCGGGGTTGTCCTACGCGCACGGCGCGCGGGACGGTCACGGTCAGCCGCTGAAGCTGGTGCACCGGGACGTGTCGCCGCAGAACGTGCTCGTCGGGTTCGACGGGGGCGTGAAGGTCATCGACTTTGGCGTGGCGAAGGCGGCCACCAGCGGACAGCAGACGGCGACGGGCGTGCTCAAGGGCAAGTACCCGTACATGTCCCCGGAGCAGGCCAACGGGCTCGCGGTGGACGGCCGCAGCGACCAGTTCGCGCTGGGCGTGGTGATGTGGGAGCTCTTGACGGGCAAGCGGCTCTTCAAGGGTGACACGGACCTGATGACGCTGCGGCTGGTGCGCGACTGCCAGGTGCCGCCGCCGTCACAGCTCAACCCCAAGCTGCCGCCGGGCCTGGACGAGGTGGTGCTCAAGGCGCTCGCGCCCTCGCCGGACGCCCGCTATCCGGACTGCGCCGCGTTCCGGCTGGCGCTGGAGGACTGGGCGCTCAACCTGAGGCTGCCGTCGAGCAGCGCGCACCTGGCCGCGTACCTGCGGGAGCTGTACGCGGAGCGCATCGCCACGGAGTCCGACCCGGCGAAGCTGGACCAACTGGCGGAGGACGCGGACCTGGATTCGCAGTCCAACTCGTCGCGCGGCGGCGTGCCCACGTCGGGTGCGCGGGGGAACGTGGCCTCGCGGGCGTCGAAGCTGGTGGGCCCGCCGTCCCGTCCGCCCACGCGCGTGGAGCCGGAGAAGACGCGGAACACCGCGGCCCTGGTGCAGGAGGCGCCGAAGCGGCGCTCCTGGATCCCCTACGTGGTGGGCGGCGTGGCGCTGGTGACGGGTGGCGCGGCGGTGGTGCTGCTGCGCGGCGCCAGCGGGGCGACGGTTCCCCAGACGCCGGCCGTGGTGGCCACGCGCCCCGCGGACGAGACACGGACCGCGCCGCCGGAGACGGCCCCGGAGCCCGTCGCGCCCCAGCCGGTGCAGCTGCTGGTGAAGAGCGACCCTCCTGGCGCCACGGTGCAGGTGGGCGGCGAGGAGCGCGGCACGACGCCTGTCTCCCTGCCGCTGATTCCCGGGGAGCCGTCGGTGGCGGTGACGGTCGCGCTCAATGGCTACGAGCCGGTGACGCGGCAGGTGTCCGCGGCGGACGCGCCCACGCTGGCGGTGGAGCTCCAACGCCGGGTGACGCGGCCCACGCCGCCGCCGAGGAAACCTCCCTCGACATCGTCGCTGGGCATCAAGACGGGGCGTTGAGGCGCCTCCTCGTGCCGCCGGTCGGCGGACCCACGGAGACTGTCGCGACGATGCCTCCCCGCCGCGAGTCCACGGCCCTCCGGGGCCCTGGCTCAGGAGCGCCGCGCGCGGGACTCGGCTGACACGACGACGACGTAGCCGTCCGGGTCGCGCACCCAGAGCTCCCAGCGCCGCGAGTTCGGGTTCACGTGCGGCTCCTCGACCCAGTCCACCTTCAGCGCCTGGGCCGCCTCGACGGACGCGTCGAAGTCCGTGGTCTCGAACCAGAGCAGGACGCCGTGCCCGTGCGGGGCCGCGTCCGCCCCCATCAGGTTCGCGTGCTCGTCCAGGTCCCACGCGTGGAGCTGGAGCACGAGCTCGCCGTTGTTCACCAGCATCTCGTACTCATCCCCGCCGTGGCCGCTCTCGCAGCCGAGCAGCGCCTGATACCACCGGCTGCTCGCGGCGACGTCGCGCACCGCGATGAGGGGCTGAGACCGGACGTGGGCTGTCCTGCGGGGCTTGCTGGGCATGGAGTGCTCGGGTGCCGTGTGTCACCGGGACGGGGCGCATCCAGGGCCCCGTCCCGCCGTGACGTCGCTACCGCTTGAAGTGATCCGCGATGACGCTCGCCACGCTGGCGGTGAGCTTCTTGCCCGTGGGGATGTGCAGGAACTCGTTGGGCCCGTGCGCGTTGCTGCCCGGCCCGAGCAGCCCCGTGATGAGGAACTGCGCCTCCGGGAAGCGCTCGCCCAGCATGCCCATGAACGGGATGGTGCCGCCCTCGCCCATGGCCATCGCGGGGTTGCCGAAGCACGCCTTGGACGCGGACTCCACCGCGTTCGACAGCCAGCCCGCGAGCGGCGGCGCGTCCCAGCCCACCGACGCCTTGTCCCCGTCGAAGGACACCTTCGCGCCGTACGGCGGGTCCTTCTCCAGCGTCTCCTTCAGCGCCTTCGAGGCCGCCTTGGGGTCCACGCGCGGCGGGATGCGCATGGACAGCTTCCACGTGGTGAAGGGCCGCAGCACGTTGCCCGCGCTCGCCAGCCCCGGCACGCCCTCCACGCCCGTCAGCGCCAGCGCCGGACGCCAGGTGCGGTTGAGCACCAGCTCCTCGCCGTCCACCGTCACCGGGCGCGCGCCCTCCACCCAGGGGAACTTCGTGTAGAGCTCGTCGCCCAGCGTCTGGGCCGCGGCCTTCGCCTGCGCGCGCCGGCCCTCCGGAATCTCCGTGTGCAGCGCGGCCACCTTGATGTGGCCCGTCTGCTCGTCCTCCACGCGCGACAGCAGCTGCCGCATGATGCGCATGGACGACGCCACCACGCCCGTCGCGTCACCGGAGTGCACACCCTCCGTGAGGATGTCCACGCGCAGGTTGCCGGCCACCATCCCGCGCAGGCTGGTGGTCATCCAGAGCTGGTCATAGTTCGCGCAGCCCGAGTCCAGGCACACCACCAGCGACGGCTTGCCGATGCGCGGCGCCAGCGCCTCGATGTACGCGGGCAGGTCGTAGCTGCCGCTCTCCTCGCACGCCTCGATGATGATGGCGCAGCGGGCGTGCGGCACGCCCTGCTCCTTGAGCAGCCGCAGCGCGGACAGCGACGCGAACGCCGAATAGCCGTCGTCCGCGCCGCCGCGCCCGAAGAGCTTGTCGCCCTCGCGCACCGGCGTCCACGGCGTCAGGTCCTCGCGCCAGCCGGTCATCTCCGGCTGCTTGTCCAGGTGCCCGTACAGCAGCACCGTGTCGTCGCCGCGCGTGCCCGGCACCTCCATGTAGATGACCGGCGTGCGGTCCTTGCCGTCCGCCGTCTTCAGCCGCACCACCTCCACCGTCAGCCCCGGCAGGTGCGCGGCCTGCGCGCGGCACCAGTCCGAGATGAGCTGCACGGCCTGCTCCATGTGGCCGGACTTCACCCAGTCCGGGTCGAAGGCGGGCGACTTGTTGGGGATGCGGATGTAGCGCTCCAGCGCCGGGAGGATCTCCTGCTCCCAGATGCGCTCGGACGAGGCGAGGGCTTGGTCGACGTTCATGGCGGCGCCATGCTGCCCACCGCCGCGTCCCCTGTCGATGGAAAGCCCCCGACCCAGGACGCCGGGGCAGAATGCCCCGGCCTCCCCGGCTGCCCCGCACGCGGCCTGCCGTCCTGCGTCAGACCGCGCGCGAAGCCCGTTTCACCCGGCGCTCAGGGCTGGATTTCGCGAACACTCAGCCACTTGAAGTCCACGTCCTTCGCGCTGTCCCAGCGGAACACGGCGATGGGGCCGCCCCAGGTGATGGGCATGCCGCCCACGGCGCCGCCGCAGTGCTGGGCGTCGCCGCCCCACCGGCCCGCGTCCGTGTAGTCGTAGACCTTCTTCCACGTCACCTTGTCGGCGTTCTCGTTGACGTACATCTCCAGCTTCACGGCGATCTGCCCGTTGACGGTGATGTTGCGCATCACGGACTTGAAGCCCACCCAGCGGCCCTTGAGCGCGGAGGTGGCGGGCTTGTAGGGCACCTGCTCATAGGAGACGTGCCACGTCTCCTTCTGCCAGCGCGCGCGGCCGTCGTAGTGGAGACCTGCCTTGTAGCTGCTGCCTTCACAACCGGAGTGGTCGTCGTTGTGCTTGCCGCCCCGGGCGTACCAGTCGAAGTTGTCCGACGTGTCCGACACGCTGTTCAGCTTCACGAAGCCGGTCATCTCGATGTTCTTCCAGTCGTTCGCGGCCTGCATGTAGCCGCGGCTGGCGAGCACGTCCCGGTCGTAGGTGGGGATCTTCCGCTCGTCGTAGCCGGTGGACGTGAAGACGCTCATCCGCACCTGCGAGTCCTTCATCTTCCAGGAGCCGTCGCTGTTGCGGGTGATGGGGTTCTGCGCGTCGAAGCGCCCGTCCGCCAGGGCGTTGTCCGCGAGCGTCCACGCCTCGCCTCCGGGCTTGGAGGGGTAGAGCATGGTGACGCCGAAGCGGTCCGTGCCCGCGGGCGGCGTGGCGTCCGTGAAGATGGCGGCCCACTCCGCGATGCTGGCCCAGGTGTTGAGGGAGTTGCCGTTGACCGTCACGCGCACGTAGCGGGCGTCGCGCGCGCTGAAGCTGTAGCGCTCGAAGTTGGCGGTGGTGCCGGACGACTTCGCGGAGACGGCGGTGGACCAGGTGCTGCCATCCGTGGACGTGGCGAGCACGAACGTGTTGGTGCGCTCGTTGCCCCGGTGCCAGGCGATGTCCACGGCGGACAGCGACTTCACGCTGCCCAGGTCGCCCCGGAGCCACTGCCCCACGCCGTCGCTGGACCAGCGCGTGGTGAGGTTGCCGTCGATGGTGGCTGACGGCTTGTTGCCGTCATCGCCACTGGCGGTGACGGCGGTGAAACCAGACGCGGCGAGCGCGGGCCCCGCGGACACGAGCAGCATGAGCGCGCTCGTGGTGGTGACATGGCGCTTCCATCCCCCCCGGGACGGGTTCGACGTATGGGATTGGGACAAGGTGCTTCCTCACGACGGGGCCATGAGGGGACACGCGTCCCCACGGGCACGGCGACAGAGGCCGGACCCGTGACATCGCGCGGCCTCTCGCGGCACGTGGACCTGCTGGCGTCCGAGGCCCCTCACGGCCAGGGCGCGCGGAAGCCTCCAAGGCGGCTCCACGTCATCCCGCAGGGCTCCGGACGCGTCCTGCTCGGTGCGGCGCACCGAGTACCGGAGCCCCCCCGCATCCATTCCCCGTGACTTGTTGTTTCACCGACGAATACACGACGGCCCGTCCGCCCCGCTTCCGAGGTGACGGGCCGCGCGTGAAACACCGTCTCGCGATGCGTGTGGGATTGTGACCGGCTGTCTGGAATGACTACTCGCGCAGCTTCACCACCGCCGCGGAGGGACCGACCAGGCGCACCATGCTGCCGGTGAGCGGCGACGCCTCCACGGAGCCGCCGAAGCGCGGCGCCTCGCTCCACATCACGATGCCGGCGCTCGCGCGCGGCGGCAGGGTGTGCACGAGCGAGCCCCGGAGGTTCACGAAGACGAGCAGCGCGTCCCCTTCCGCGCGCCGCTCCAGCACGAACGCGTCCGGGCCCAGCGAGCGGGCGTCGTGGGTGCCCTTGCGGCTGGTGAGCACGGGCTCCGTGGCGCGCAGGCGCAGCAGCTCCTTGTAGAGCGTGTGCACGCCCACGTGTTCGGGGGCCTCCAGCTCCCCCCAGTCCAGCCTGGAGCGGGTGAAGGTGTCGCGGGCCTGCGGGTCGGGGACCTCCTCGCCCTTGAAGCGGGAGAAGCCGGCGAACTCCTTGCGGCGCCCTTCCGTGACGAGCCGGCCCAGCTCCGCGTGATGGTCGGTGAAGTAGAGGAACGGCGTGCGCGCGTTCCACTCCTGGCCCATGAACAGCAGCGGCGTGAAGGGAGACAGGAGCAGCAGCGTGCTCATGGCGCGGTAGGCGGCCGGGGACACGTCCTGCGACAGGCGGTCGCCGAAGGGCCGGTTGCCCACCTGATCATGATTCTGGATGCAGTGGACGAAGTGCCACGGCGCCAGCCCCTCGGACGGCGTGCCGCGCGCGTGGCCCAGGTTCTTCGACCTCTGGCCCGTGTAGAACCAGCCCTGCCGCAGCGTGGTGGCGAGGTCCTCCGTGCCGCCGGTGTAGTCCTGGTAGTAGCCCTCGTGGTCGCCCGCGAAGGCGCGGCGCAGCTGGTGGTGCAGGTCATCCGCCCAGACGCCATCCAGGCCGTAGCCGCCTTCGGACGCGGGGGTGAGGAGCTTGCGTTCGTTGCGCTCATCCTCCGCGATGACGACGACGCGGCGGCCCTTTCCCGCGGCGTGGGCGCGCTCGACGATCTCCGTGAGCAGGTGGGGCTGGCCGTCATCCACCAGGGCGTGCGCGGCGTCCAGGCGCAGGCCATCCGCGTGGTAGTCGCGGATCCACATCTCCACGTTGGAGAGCACGAGCGAGCGCACGAAGCGGCTGCCCTCGCTGTCGTAGTTGACCGCGTCGCCCCACGGCGTGTGGTGCTGGCCGGTGAAGTAGTGGGGCGAGTACGCGCGCAGGTAGTTCCCGTCCGGTCCGAAGTGGTTGTAGACGGCGTCGATGAGCACCGCGAGCCCGTGCGCGTGCGCGGCGTCGATGAGCCTGCGCAGGCCGCCGGGCCCGCCGTAGGTGGCCTGCGGCGCGAAGAGGTCCACGCCGTCGTAGCCCCAGTTGCGGGTGCCGGGGAAGCTGGCCACGGGGAGCAGCTCCAGCGTGTTGACGCCCAGCTCGCGCAGGTGGGCGAGCCGGGGGATGAGCGCCTCGAAGGTGCCCTCGGGCGTGGCGGTGCCCACGTGCACTTCGTAGATGACCAGGGCGCGCGGATCCGGCCCCTTCCAGCGCGAGTCCGTCCAGCCATGGTCCGCGACGACGACCTCCGACGGGCCGTGCACGCCCAGGGGCTGCGAGCGGGACCAGGGGTCGGGGAAGGGGTCGCCCCCGTCCACGCGGAGCTTGTAGCGCACGCCTTCGCCTTGCCGGACCAGCGTGCCGCCGAAGCAGCCATCGGGTTCGGGCTTCAAGGGCAGCGTGGAGAGGGCGCGGTCGTTCGCGTCGTACAGCACCACGTCCACGCGCTCGTGACCGGGCGCCCAGACGCGCCAGCGCACCGAGGGACCTGCTTCCACCCAGGCACCCAGCCGGGGCGCGAGGGACCGTGCTTCCGTCGATTGAGCCATGTCGCGTCCCTGTTAACGCGCGAACGGGGACACGGGGAGCGCCTGTCGCACGTGAGGAACGGCGCTGTTCACGGGCCGACCTCCGGGAGCCCGCGAGTGCGGACCGGCGGACGGTGGACCGGGGCGCCTTCCTGGGAGGCCATGGACCCATGACGTCCTGTTGCCCCATCCAAATCTCCTGGGTAGTGTCCCTGCCTCGTCGATGGCGGAAGACCCCCGGAGAGGGCTCGCTTGACATTCTCGTTTTGCACAAATAATCCACATGTCTGGATTCGCTGTTTTCTGCCCGGGCATGCGCGATGGCGAGGTGGCGAGCAACAGGGAGCGCGAGGCACTGGCGCGGGTGCGCGTACGCCAGCGTGTTCGCGGTGATGGCGGCCTGCTCCACACCGAGTCCCGATGTCCGGGTCCGCAGGCTGCCCAACGGACAGATCCAGGTGGCGGGACCGCTCGCGGGGCCTTTCAAGTCGGTGGCGGAGCTCGCGGAGAACGCCTGCGAGATCATGACGCGGCAGCCTGGCGCGGCGACCGGCGAGTACGGGATCGAATACTGCGCCCTGATCTACTACTCGAGCACCGAGGACGCGTACTTCCTCAGCTACCTGTCCGACATCCAGGGCACACGCGTCGGCCGTACGAAGTCCTGCTGGATCCCCTCCAGCCTGGATGATCCCCAGCACCTGGACGCCATCATCCTGGGAGGAGGACACAATCATCCGCACAACCGGCGGTTCTCCCGGCCGGACATGAGCGAAGCGCGCAGATGGGTCCCCACCCGGATCGCCGATGGGCGCACCGGGAAGGTCCTCCACCGGGAGCTCCTGCTCTTCTACAGGGAGAGAGCGGGCGAATGCCGGAGCTACAAATACGACTACGCCCAACGCGTGGTGGCCGCGCTCCGCGACGGGCTCTGGGTTCCCATCGGCGCGGTCATCGACGACGAGGGCACCCTCGAACTCTACGAAGGGCAGGACTGGGCGCCATGAAAGGACGCATGCGCATGAGGAGGCTGGCGCTGGCCTTCCTCGCGATGGCCCCCTCCGCCCTGACGCAGGGATGCGGCTTCTTTGGCTATTACAAGTACCAGCGGCCCGAGCGCCTTCCTCCCGAGGTCGGCGAACGCATCAGGGATCCTCAGACCTTCGTGACATCGCTTCGGATGGATGGTCCCACCCTGGCCGCGTTCCAGGTCGCGCTGACGGACTTCATGCCTCCGGGTCAGAAGGCGACAGGCAACGACGAACGGCTGGTCGCCTGCTTCAACCGCAGTGACGCCTTCGATGTCCGGATCGACAAGGCCAGTGACGACCTGTACGTCATCTCGTTCTCGGCCAACCTCGATCGCTGCGGCCTGCCCCCCGGCTCCATCGTGCTGGACGCGGGCGCGACCTATCTCATCGACGGACAGGGCCGCATCCTCGACATCCGTTAGGACCGTCCATGCGCCCGCTTTCAGGGTGTCTTGTCGCGCCTGGAGGTGTCCCGGATGATGGGCGCGGCGCGCGTCCGCGCCGTCCTGGAGTCCCCTCGCGATGTCTGCCCGTTCTGGCGTTGAACCCTCCTCCCTCCCCGAAGGTCCATCCATCCAGGAGCGCGTGGCCGCGCTGGAGGTGCTGTCACCCCAAGACATCGACGCGCGCCTGGGCGACCTGGGCTACCGCGGCCAGACCGAGGCCCGCCGCGCGGCCTCCGTCCTCGCCTACCGCCACCTGCGCCGCATCCGGCGCCTCTACCTGGAGGGCCTGGAGCCCGAACCCGGCACCCGCGAGAACGCCCTCTTCCTGGGCCCCACCGGCTCCGGCAAGACGTTCCTCGTGGAGCTGCTGTTCCGCGAAGTCCTCGGCGTGCCCACCGTGCTCGCGGACGCCACCCAGTTCTCCGAAACCGGCTACGTGGGAGACGACGTCAGCACCCTCCTGTCCCGCCTCTACGAAGCCGCCGAGCGCGACGCGCAATGGGCCGCCTGCGGCGCCATCTGCATGGACGAGTTCGACAAGCTCGCCACCAGCCGCTCCGACAGCCGCTTCTCCGGGCAACAGACCACCAAGGACGTGAGCGGCTTCGGCGTCCAGCGCAGCCTCCTCCACCTGCTCTCCGCCCCCCAGGCCACCTTCCCGCCCGACTTCGGCTTCACCAGCCGGATCCGCCCCGAATCCCTGGACATGGGCTGCATCACCTTCATCGCCTGCGGCGCCTTCAGCGGCTTCCGCGGCACCGCGGAGACCCTCGCCCACGTGGAGCGCGTGGGCTTCGGCCGCGAACCCGGCAGGGGCGGCCAGAAGGACCTGGAGTCCATCGCCACGCGCATCACCGAGGAGCACCTGGAGAACACCACCGCCTTCTCCCGCTACGGCTTCATCCCGGAGCTCATCGGGCGCTTCAGCCGGCTGGTGTCCTTCTCCCCGCTGGACGCGGCGACCCTGGCCGACATCCTCCAGAACAACGTGCTGCGCGCCTGGGAGCGCGAGTTCACCCACGAGGGCCTCCAGCTCACCGTGGACCCGGCCGTGCGCGAGTGGATCGTCGCGCGCGCCCTCAAGCGCGAGACGGGCGCCCGCGGCCTGCGCACCGCCCTGGCCCCCGTGCTGGAGCAGGCCGCCTACGAACACTTCGGCCACGGCCGCGCCGCCACCGTGCGCCTGGTGCTCCAGGACGACGCGGTCCACGCCCTGCGCGACTGAGCGACGCCTGCCCTTCAGCAGCCGACGTGCCGGGGCCCGGTCCGAGGGGTCCCCGGAGCGTCGGTCAGCCGGGCCTGTCCTTCACCCGCGCTCCGGACGCCTTACGGTTGAGGCACACGACAGTCGCGTGGAGGCGGCCCATGGCACACACCAACCAGGAAATCCCCCGGGAGCAGTGGGCGAGCTACCTCGCCAACCTCAGCAAGAAGGACCCCACCCAGTGGGTGCGCGTGGAGTCCATCGACTCCGACACCGGCGACCAGCCCCTGGCCGACCGCCTGCCCCTCATCGAAATCTCCCTGGAGACCAAGGGCAGCGACGCGGGCGCGGTGCAGATCATCGTCGGCCGCGAGGGCGGAGAAATCACCCACCGTATCCTCGAACCAGACCGCCTCTTCGCGGAGCTGGATGAGCAGAGCGGCGCGCTGGAGTGCCTGGAGATTGGCGAGAAGGGCGGCAAGACGCTGGTGTTCTTCGAACGGCCCTCCGAGTCCGACAGCGCCTCCGCCCGCTTCTAGCGCCCACCGGAAACGAACCAGGGCCGACAGGAGCGAAGACGCTCCCACCGGCCCTGCCTCACCCGCCCCCGCGCGGCTCGCCGCCGCGCCGGGGCCGGACGTCAGCTCACGGGTACAGCGCGCGAGCGCCCTGCTTGTCCAGGCTGGTCAGCACGAGGTCGCCCGTCTGGGTGCCATTGCACTGGGGGTAGTGCATGACGGACGCGCGGTCGTAGGTGCTGGTCAGCGCGCGCCACTGGCTGTCCTCGTAGCAGCCGCTCGCGGTGGAGCGGGTGTGCTCGTGGCGGAAGCCCAGCGTGTGGCCCAGCTCGTGGCGCAGCACGCCCGTGAGCGTCCAGGCGCCCAGGCTGCCAAACGCGCTGCTGTCCACCAGCACGTTGCGGCCGGAGCGAGCGGAGTTCGGGAAGAACGCGCGCGCCACGTAGGACTGGCCGCTCACCGGACGGATGTCGAACAGCACGCCCGTCTGGGACGCGGTGCAGGACGCGTCGTACTGGGACAGGTAGGTGAAGTTGACGCTCGCCGTGGCCTCCCAGGCCGCCGTGGCGCTCTCCATCGCGCTCACCATCTTCGCCTTGTTCGTGCCGAAGCTGTTGCTGATGCAGTAGGTGAGGTTCAGCTTCTGGGTGCTGCTCCACTTGATGTCGCCGCCGATGTAGTACACGGCGAGGCCGTTCTGCGACTGGCCCAGCTGGGACTCGACGACGTTGTGGAAGTAGGCCGCCAGCTCCTCCTCGGACTCCAGCGCCTCGTCACCGTTGACGATGATCTTCCCGCCCTCCCAGGGCTCACGGTAGGCGTTGGCCTTGAACTCCTCCCACGTGGGCTTCGCCTCGGACTCCGGCGCGGACTCCGGACCACCACAGGCAGCACCGAGCAGCGAAACACCGGCCAGCATCGCAACAGAGCGGAACTTGAGCATCGGGAGACTCTTCCTGTCGTTCTTCGGGGGATGCGCGTCCACGCCTGGCCTTCCCGCCAGCCGCGATGTCGCGCGCCGGGCCTTTGAGCAACTCCCGGGCCAAGCCCTCCGAAGGGGTCTCCCTAGAGGAGAAAATCAGGAAACGCGGGACCGCTGGAGCAGCAGCGCTCCAGAGTCCCGCCACCTGACTGTCACCTTCTGTGACACCCTCGTGCGTAAATACCTAGAAACACGAAGGTTTACACGAAAGACTCTTGCTGTCTGAGAAAGGGACAGCAAGGTGTCCTGGTTCCGGGCACCCATCGCCCGCAATTGCCTGAATTCCCTAGAGTATGGCGCGGCGCACCTTCCAATAGGTCTCCTTGGCCATGCGGAAGGCGTTGGAGTCGGAGGGCAGGAGGGTGCGCAGCAGCTCCGCGGACTGGAGCTGGATGGGGCGGACGCAGTGGGCATCCAGCTGGTGGCGCAGATAGCCGACCATGTCGCGGCTCCTGTACTCGTTGAAGTAGTTGCGCAGCTCGGCCTCCGTGCGGGCCTTGCCGTTGTCGGCGTACTTGGCCACGTAGGGGCTGAAGTCCGGGTAGAGGCTGCCCTTGCCGAAGCCACCGTGGATGGTGGTCCTCATGAAGTTGCCGATGAGCAGGTCGTCGAACACCTGGTACTTCACGGCGGTCATCAGCGAGTTGCGGGGGGCGTCGAAGGTGATGCCCTTGTGGAAGCGGCGCCTGTTGAGCTCGATGACGTGCTCTCTGCCGCCCACGCGGAAGCGCAGGAAGTCCATCACGGTGCCCAGGTGCTCCACGGCGCGGAAGTAGCGCTCCAGCGCCTTCACCTCGTCCACGTCCAGGCACTCGCTCCAGTCATCACCGAACTGCTTGGGGTCCACCGGCTTGAGGACGCGCTCCTTCGGGTTGATGGACACCGAGGCGTCGTTGGTGAAGTCGTGGCGCAGGAACGCCGGGAGCATCTGGCAGGTGGTGGAGGCGAAGCCGCGCGAGTAGTCCGGCAGCGTGGTGGTGTATTCGGAGGCCCAGATGCTGTCGGCGCGCTGGTACTTGTGCATGGAGCTGAAGGGGACGAAGTAGCGCACCCCGTACATCTCCGCCTGCCGCGCGATGGTCTGCCCCACGGGCGTCTTCGCCGCCGCGTACGGGAGGATGCGGTTCCCGTCCTCGGTGAAGAAGTTCATCATGTCCGCGTCGCCGTAGCCGGACAGGGCCAGGAGGAAGGTCTCGTCGTACTCCTTGATGACCCGGCGCACGAAGTGGCCCTGGCCGCGGTCGCCGGCGTCGTTGAGGTTGACGATGAGGCGGCCGCCCACCTCCACGAGCAGCACGGCGTCCTGATTCACGTCCGGCAGGCACAGCACGCGGATGCGCGGGGACAGCCGGGTCCATTCGCGGTCCGTCAGCACCTGGACGCGGAAGCCCGCGCCGCGCAGGTCGTCGAGGATGCGGTGGCCCACGTGGTTCGGCACCAGCAGGGTGCTCGCCCGCAACTTCTCCAACGACTCCATGCTGAGGTGATCCGGATGGCCGTGCGACAGCCAGACGTAGGCGCAGTCGCGGATGGACTGGCGCTGCTCGTCCGGAATCTCATGGGACAGCGTCCAGCTGCCGAAGTACGCGTCCCCATCCGTCCAGGGGTCCGTCACCAGCACGGGCCCCTTGTCGTGGCAGATGAGCGTGGCGTTGCCGATCGTTTCGAAACCCAGTTCCATTGTGCGCGCCCCCTTGTGCCTTCACGCCGCTTCCATTGCGCGTGTGGTTGAGAAGGTGGCACCCGCTCACCCGCCAACAAGATTGGGAAACAACCTTCACGCCCGGCTGGCCGCCCTCCGCGCCTGCGGCCCAGGAAAGGGCTTTCCCTTGCCAGGTGGTTCGCGGCGGGCGGCCAACCCGGGGCGGGGCCTGTCGGACGACGTGCTTGCCCACGCAAGGCCGGAGGTCGCGGCGCGCGGTGCGGGAGCAGGTCACCCGGGTGTGGAGGGGGCGCGTCCAGGGGCACGGTGAAGCCTTGCTCGCCCCTGACGAGCGCCTCCGTGTCGAGAGCGCTGTTCCCCGCCGGGCCGGGCCTCGGGTCCGAGGAGGACCGTGAGCGCGTCACCCAGTGCGCCGCCGTGTCCAGGTCGCGCACGCGCACCGCCCCTCGTGGCGCCACCGGGAGGATGTTGGGCGAGCCATCGGCGTCCCTGTGAGCCCGGGCCGGCCACCCCTTGTCCGCGGCGCGACACGCGGGTCTGGGGGCGGACGTCCTAGCGGCGGCGGGACACCAGGGAGAGGATCTGCGTGCCGTAGCGTTCGGTGAGGGCGGGGCCCACGCCGTGGATGGACAGCAGCTCCGCGCCGCTGGAGGGCCGGGCACTGGCGATGGCATCCAGCACGCGGTCGGTGAGGATGCGGAAGGCGGGGACCTTGCGCTTGCGGGCCTCCGTGAGGCGCCACGCCTTGAGGGTCTCCACCAGGGCGGGGGACGCGGGCGGTGCCGAGTAGTTCGGCTCGGGGGTGTGGCGGGAGGCGTTCCACGAGGCCCGGGGACCGGCGGAGGACTCCGGCGTGGCGCGGGCCTTCCAGCCGCTCCGGCCCGCCTGCGTGGGGAAGGCCTCCTGGTGGAGGTCCGCGTCGCTGGGGACGGCGCGCGGCGCCCACGGCTCGGCCCCGCGGCGAGCCGTCGTGGCCGTGGCGCGCTTCCCGCGTCCCCGGGGCGCGGCCTCCGCACTGGCGCCCGCGCGCTTGCGCGAGGTGCGCTTCGTGGCAGCGGAGGCGGTGCGGCCCTTGCGCTTCTTGGAGGCGACCTCGCGCGCCTGTGGCAGCACCACCTGTCCGGGCGCGATGACGCGCGCGCGGCGGCCCGCGTCCGTCAGGGACAGCCTTTGGAAGAGGATGACCTGGCCGTCCTTGTCGAAGGAGTCCGAGTCCAGGCGCACCAGCCCCGCGCGCACCAGTCCCCCCACGAGCCGCTCGAAGTCGCGCCGGTGGAGCTGCTCCCCGAACAGCTCCCGGTGAAGCCGTCCGGTGGCCTGTCCGTCGCGCGCGTGCAGGGCTTCCAGGATGCGGCCCAGCGCGTGCGACTCCAGCGCGGAGGGCTCCTCGAAGCGCACCACCGCGCACGTCTCCGGGGCGCACACGTCACACAGGCCGCACGCCGCGCCGGAGTCCTGCACATCGCCGAAGTGCGCGACCAGGTGCCGCATGCGGCAGTCGTGCGCCTCCGCGTACCGACCCATCTGCTCCAGGTGCAGCTGCTTGCGCTCGCGCTGCGCGATGTACGCCACCGCCCAGCCCGCGCGCCCGCGCCGCACGTCCTCGTCCGGCGTCATCTCCACGCCGCCGTGGATCCACAGCTGTTCGAGCGCCTTGTCGAACAGCTCCGGGTCCCCCCGCACGCGGGCCTGGATGGAGGCCTTGGGCTCCAGTTCGTTGGACGTGGCCTGGTAGATGCGCTCCAGGAGCGAGGGGTCCGGGTAGTCGCGGCGGTGGAAGAACTCGTGCGTGCGCCGGTCCACGAACGCGTGCAGCAGCACCGCGCGCGAGTCCTTCCCGTCGCGCCCCGCGCGGCCCAGCTCCTGGTAGTAGCCCTCCAGGCTCGCGGGCAGCGCCGCGTGAATGACGGTGCGCACGTCCGGCTTGTCGATGCCCATGCCGAACGCCGTCGTGGCGACGATGACCTCCAGGTGGCCCTTCAGGAAGGCGGCCTGGATGCGGTCGCGGTCCGAGGGCTGGAGGCCCGCGTGGTACGGCGCGGTGTGGAAGTCGTGCGCGAGCAGCTCCGCGTACTGCTCCGCGTGCTTGCGCGTGGACGCGTAGACGATGGCGGGGCGGTGCTCCGGGTTCTTGAGCAGCGACAGGATGGCGTCGCCGCGCG
This sequence comes from Corallococcus silvisoli, assembly GCF_009909145.1. NCBI lineage: Bacteria > Pseudomonadati > Myxococcota > Myxococcia > Myxococcales > Myxococcaceae > Corallococcus > Corallococcus silvisoli. The sequence continues at coordinate 314,620 of NZ_JAAAPJ010000007.1, read as the reverse complement.
CGCCGGGGTTCAGCTCCCGGACCTCGATGGCGATGTTGGTGCGGCGGAAGCCGTGGATGAAGGTGTGCGCGGCGCCGCCCCGGGAACCCCTCAGCCCCAGCTGCTGGACGATGTCCTTCTGCACGTCCGGCGTGGCGGTGGCGGTGAGCGCCACCACCGGGGCCGGGCGCAGCAGCGGCAGGCGGGAGCCGAGCAGCCGGTAGTCCGGACGGAAGTCGTGGCCCCACTGCGAGATGCAGTGCGCCTCGTCGATGGCGATGAGCGAGGGCGTGCGGCGGGCCAGCAGCTCCACGAAGCCAGGGACCCCCAGGCGCTCGGGCGCGATGAAGAGGAAGTCCAGGCGGCCTTCGAGGTACTCGGCGCAGACCTGCCGGGAGGTGGCCCGGTCCCGGCCGGAGTGGATGCGGTCCGCCGCGAACCCCAGCGACTGGAGCCGCAGCACCTGGTCCTCCATCAGCGCGATGAGCGGACTGACGACGACCGTGGTGCCCGCGCGCGCGAGCCCCGGGAGCTGGTAGCACAGCGACTTGCCCGCGCCCGTGGGCATCACCAGCAGCAGGTCCTCGCCGGACGTGGCCGCGCGGCACACCTCTTCCTGGTACGGACGGAAGTCGGAGAAGCCGAACGCCGCCTTGAGCAGGCCCCGCAGCTGGTCCGGCGGCGTGGGCGCGCGGTGCACCCGCTCCGGACGGCCGCTGCCCAGCGTCACACCCTGGGGCTGGCGGCGGGCCCGGCCGAAGCCCTCGGAGGAGGCCTGCACGAACGCGGAGCGCACCTCCGCGGAGGGAATCGTGGGAGGAGGCTCCTGGCCCCGGAGCGACGCGGGCCGTGAGGCCACCGGGGCGGAGTGCGCCGGAGCCGCGCCAGCGACCGGAGCCGAGGAGAGGCCCACCACCGGAGAGTGTCCCTCGGCTCCCTGAGCGAAGGTGCGTCCCGAGGGAGGTCCCTGAATGGTCCGAGCTTCGGCGCCAGCACCGAAGGTGCCGCCCGTGCTCCCTTCATGCCGCGCGCCAGGGCCGCCTCCATGAGACGGGCCCGCGGACGCATCGACTTCGTTCCGCGCAGTGGAGCGGGTGGCGCTTCGCACGGTGGCGGACGCGGCCTCCCGCGCCCGGAAGAGTTCTTCGGCGGCGCCCTGCGCGGGATGTTGCCGGGTGGCCTCGAAGCGTCCGCCCGCCGGTGACGGCGCTCGTTCAGCGGAACGGCTGACACCACCAGGGCTGCCCGGTCCGGCGCTGCTCGCGGCGGGCGCGGGGGGCAACGACGTGGGCGCCTGCCCCACGACCTCCCGCACGTAGGCCTCGATGCCGCTCAGGAACGCGTCCAGCGCGCCCTGACCCCGCTCGATGCGCTGGAGCCACGCCTCCCACTGGCCGGTCATCACGGGGGACTTCACGTCCGGATGCACCACCCCGATGAGCTGGATGCCCTTCTCCGTGGCCTCCAGCCGCTTGCCCTGACGGATGAGGTACTCGCGCTCGAGGAGCACTTCGATGATGGCGGCGCGCGTGGCGGGCGTGCCCAGCCCCGTGTCGCGCATGGCGTCCGCGAGCTCCTTCTCATCCAGGGTGCGTCCGGCCGACTCCATCGCCGTGAGCAGCGTCGCTTCCGTGAAGCGCGGAGGCGGGCGCGTGCGCTTCTTCACCGCCTCCACGTCCTCCACCGTCTGCGCCTGTCCGCGCTGGAGCTCGGGAGGCAGCGTCTGCGGCTCATCCTCCGGCTCCTCCTCCTTGTCCTCGTTCTTGCGGCCCTCGGTCCGGGAGCGAGGCGCCTTCTGCCCACCGCCCAGGTCCAGCACCTTCCACCCCACCCGCTCCACCTGCGTGCCCGAGCTGTGGAAGCGGTCCACGACCGCGCCCGCGGCCCCCTTCGACGTCACCGCGGTGATGACCGTGGTGACCTTCCAGACGTGGTCCTCATGCCACGCCTGGAGCACCCGCCGGCACACGAGGTCGTAGATGCGCTGCTCATCCGGCGACAGTCGCACGCCGGACGGCGGCGTGAGCGTGGGGATGATGGCGTGGTGGTCCGTCACCTTCGCGTCGTCCACGTAGCGCTTGCCCAGGGGACGCTCGCCGGTGCCCGGCGCCAGGTCCTCCGCGTAGGGCGCCTGGATGGCGCGCACCACCTCCGGCAGCGTGTCCGCCACCGTCTCCGACAGGTGCCGGCTGGCGGTGCGCGGGTAGCTCAAGAGCTTGTGCTTCTCATAGAGCGCCTGCGCCACCTCCAACGTGTGCTGCGCGCTGAAGCCGAACAGGCGGTTGGCGTGGCGCTGGAGCTCCGTCAGGTCGTAGAGCAGCGGCGGCGGCATCCGCTTCGTCTCCGCGTCGAGCGACTCCACCACCGCGCTGCCGCCGCGCACGCGGTCGATGATGCGCCCCGCTTCCGCGCCGTCCGCGTCCAGCCGGCGCGCCTCGCGCACGCTGTCGAACCCGGGGGGAATCACGGGCTTGCCGTCCGGCCCCGAGCGGAACCACGTGCCCTGGTAGCGCGTCCCCGCGGGGATGCCCTTGCCGCGCGGCGCGAAGGTGGCCACGACCTCCAGGTAGTCGCGGGGCACGAAGTCGCGGATGGCCAGCTCGCGCTCGACCACCATGGCCAACGTGGGGGTCTGCACGCGGCCCACGGACAGCATGTTCCCGTAGGTGCCGCTCGCCAGCGTGTAGAGGCGCGACAGGTTCATGCCCACCAGCCAGTCCGCGCGGCTGCGGCCCATGGCGGCGTCGGCCAGGGGCGCGTAGGCCTTCCCGTCCTTGAGGTGCTGGAAGCCGTCGCGGATGGCGCGCTCGGTGAGTGACGACACCCACAGCCGCCGCACCGGCTTGCGGCACCCGGCGGCGGCGTAGATGTACCGGAAGATGAGCTCGCCCTCTCGGCCGGCGTCGGTGGCGCACACCACCGCCGCCACCTCCGGCGCGTTCATCACGCGGCGGACCACCTCGAACTGGTCCTTCGTCTGAGGGGACACCACCAGCGGCCAGTCCTCCGGCAGCATGGGCAGGTGCGAGCGGTGCCAGCGCTTCCACTCGGGCCGGATTTCATGCGGCTGGGCCAGCCCCACCAGGTGGCCCAGGGCCCACGTCACGACGTAGCCGTTGCCGCGCAGGCAGCCTTCACCGCGCTCGGTGGCGCCCAGCACCCGGGCGATGTCGCGCGCCACGGCCGGCTTCTCCGCCACCACGGCGAGGACGGAGCCCCGCCCACCGCGAGCCGCGCCGCCTTCCGCGCCCCCGTCCCGCGACACCGTCCTGTCCCATCCGGGCGACTCGCCCATCGCATCCCACCTCATGGCCTGTCCCCTCCCCGCCCCGGCCGCCCACCCGCGGGGTCGGGCCCCCCACGCCGTGCGTCCCTACCCATCCCTATCGCGGCAGGCTGACATGGCCAGGGCCCGCGTGTCCCGCTCCGTCATGCCCGCATGCCCACCGGGGAGCCAGAAGGACCCGCCTCTCAGGCTTGTCGCGATCCACTCCGCCCCCCTGTGTCAGGGAAGTTGCCGCCTCTACTGACGTGCCGAGCAAACGACGCCATGGGAGGAACAGGTAGGACGCAGTACCGTACACGTAGCAGATGCTGTTGGGACCTTCTCCTCCCGGGGCGTGATGGCTTTGAAAGCCTGCTCGCCCACTACATCCTGGCCTTGATGGAGGGGCTATCGCCAGTGAGCGACTGCCCCTCCACCTCTGAGCTATCCCCTCATTTGAGGATTCCCCTTGGAGAGCGCATCGGCGGGCGAGCGAGCAAGCTCTGAGGGAAAATCGAAAATGAGGGGATGCTTCAGTCTCCGCCCTTCACTCAACCGGGCTTGGTGTTGGTCGGAGTCCTCACGGGCTTGGAGCGGTGGGCTCTCGCTTGGCCGTGCCAGCGACTTTAATGGCGAGGTTGCCGTGAAACTGACCGTCCGGCGCATACACGATCTCGTAGCGGATGCAATTGGGCCCGCCCTCTTTAGCAAGCGATACAGGGAAGTTCATCTGGCCGCCATAGATGTCGCCCTTCCTGAGGCGCAGGACATCCTGTCGATCGTCTGGGTTCGCAGCGTAGTCGACATGTGCCAAGCCAATGTCTTCATGCGTGTCGCATGTCCACGCCCTATCAAGGATGAGCGTCTTCCATCCCAGGATGTTCGGGACGTCTACGTCCTCCATTGCATACAACTCAACCCGCCCCTCCAGCATGGAGCCATCGTATTTGACGTCCCTGAAGGTCAGGTCGATCAGTGCGGTGTCGGCCGGGCCAAGTCCGTACTCATTGAGCTTGAGGATTGATGAGTGAGAACAACCACTGAGGAGTGCCAAGAGAGCGAGAAACTTTTTCATGCCACCCTAGTTCTTTGCAAAACAGCCCTCAATACCGTTACCGGCAATACCGGGGATGCCAGGGGCTCTTCTTGGGTCGCCACCGTCATTGAGATGTTTCATGCCACAGGTGTGGGAGAATTCATGAACCAGGATCTTAATGAGGCACTCAGGCTCACTGATTCGCGACCTGTCCTTGTCGAACTTTCTCTCACACCAGATGATGGAGTCAGTTCCAGGCCTCTTTCTGAGCTCCTTCTCCGAATAGAGTTCCTTGCAAAAGAGGTTTCCGTTCAGCAACTCAGGGGTCGGACTCCTCCTATTTTCTGAAGTCCTAAACATGATCCTCTCGGACATTGTCAAGAAAACACTCTAAAACACAGAAAAGTCTCTCGATGTGCGGGGCCTGGGATGAATTGTGGCCCGAGACCGTAGGGGCCGGGCCGTGGATTGCATGAGGTTCGGCCAAGCAGATCGCCCTGGTGAGATGCAGCGATTCGAGTTCGCAGCGCTGACGCGGTCGGGGCGGCAAACGGATCCACTGCGGACGACCTGGCGTCGGCGGCTGAAGGCTTGCGACGCCGGGCAGGGGGCGGATTGCAGTGGCTGTCGCCTTCAATGACGAGGACGTGGGCGTAGTGGAGAAGCCAGTCCATGGCGGCGTTGGCCATCCGCGGGGCACCGAGGAGGGGCGGCCTCTCTCAATGATGTGGTGGAGGTGATGACTGTGCTGTAACGCTCATATCACTGGCGGACCACCTCGTAGAGGTCCATCGGCTCATCCTGGGAGAGGCCGCCAGGCCGAGGTCACGGAAGGTCCCATCGAATCACAGCCGCACTCGCACTCCCGCCTGTGCCTTCGCCTGCGCGCTCAACATATCCCTCGTCTGCTCCAATTCCATGCCGTCAAGCCTCATCCCACCAATCGAGCGACAACCTCCTCTCCTCGCGATTCGTTTGTCACGATGGGCTCCAGCAAGGAGCTACGCATGAGCGCTGGAGAGGCCCTACCTCTGCCAATACACACACAACGCCAGCAACAGCCGCGGGTCCACCGTCGAACGACCCACGTGATGTTGACGCGCACGGACGGAGCGCTCGAAGTCCGACATGTCCAGCTCTTCGACAGCCGCCAATATGGCGCGTACCGGATGACCTCGGTCAACCAACTGCTCGTAGGTCCGAGCCACCAGCACCTGCTTCCGTTTCGCACCAGCACCTGCTTCCGTTTCGGCTGAAGCACACGCACTCGCGGCCGTCTGCCCCCGCCATGGCGACCCATGAGCGCAGTGCGGCGCCCATGCATCCATCGGACGCATCAGGGACGTTAGTTTCTTCTCACGCCCTCAGTGCACGGGCGCGACCTGCGAGGCCGGCAGCTCCGGCCGCGCGACGGGCGCCGGCAGGGTCGGCATGTGGGGGGCCACCCTGCCGGTGATGAGCCGCATGTCCCGGCCGCCCTTGGTGAGGAACGTGTAGGCCCAGTTGAGCATCACCGACAGCCGGTTGCGGAAGCCGATCAGGTAGGCGATGTGCACCCCCGCCCAGACCAGCCACGCCGGCGCGCCCCGCATCCGCCACCGGTCGAGGAGCACCCCCACCGCGTAGCCTCGGCCAATCACCGCGAAGTTGCCCTTGTCGTGGTAGCGGAACGCGCGCAGCGGACGGCGCGACAGCCGGTCCCGCACCGTCCTCGCCGCGTGCCGCCCCATCTGCATCGCCGCCGGCGCGATGCCCGGCACCGGCTTGCCATGCTGCTGCACCGCCGCCACGTCCCCAATCACATACACGTCGTCGCGGCCCGGCACCGTCAGGAGCGGCGTCACCTTCACCCGCCCCGCCCGGTCCAGCGGCCCCCCCAGTGAGCGCACCAGCGGAGACGCCGCCACGCCCGCGCCCCACAGCACCGTGCGCGTGGGGATGTGCTCCTCCCCCATCGTGACGCCCGTCGCGTCCACGCCCGTCACCATCGCCCCGGTGTGCACCTCCACGTGCAGCCGCTCCAGGTCGCGCCGCGCGTCCTCGGACAGCGTCTCCGGATACGCGGTCAGCACGCGCGGCATGCCCTCCACCAGGACGACCCGCGCCTTGCGCGTGTCGATGCGCCGGAAGTCCCGGGGCAGCGAGTGCCGCGTCATGTACGCGAGCGCCCCCGCCAGCTCCACCCCTGTGGGCCCCCCGCCAATGATGACGAAGGTCAGCCACTCGCGCTGGCGCTCGGGGTCGGTCTCGCGCTCGGCGGCCTCGAACGCCGTGAGGATGCGCTCGCGCATGCGCACCGCGTCCTCCAGCGTCTTCAGGCCGGGCGCCACCTGCGCCCACTCCGGATGCTGGAAGTACGAGTGCGCCGCGCCCGTCGCGATGATCAACGAGTCGTACGCGAGCTCTCCGCCCTCGACGCGCAGCACCTTGCGCTCGACATCCACCGACTGCGCCTCCGCCAGCAGCACCCGCGTGTTGCGCGACTGCAGCACGCTGCGGATGGGCGCGGAGATGTCCGCCGGGTTCAACACCGCCGTCGCCACCTGGTACAGCAGCGGCTGGAAGACGTGATGGTTGTAGCGGTCCACCACCGTCACCCGCACACCGCGGGCCTTGCCCAGGGCCTTCGCCGCCTGGAGCCCTCCAAAGCCCGCCCCCACGATGACCACGTGATGCCTGCTGTCCCGGTCGCGTTCCATGGTGGACAAGGTGCGGACGCATGACGCGCCCGGCCAGCACCTCCCCTGGCCCCGCCTGCCCCACGGCCCACGACCGGACGCCTGCCCACCCCACGGACAGGCGTCCCCCAGGGACCTCAGCCCGCCCGAGCCGTGCCCTTCGCCTGATGCCAGGCAGCCAGCACCTCGCGCTCGCGCTCGGCGGAGAGGCCCGAGCGCAGCTGCTGCTGCCGGTCCGCGGGCAGCGCATGGAACCAGGTCAGCGTGTCGCGCACCGTGTCCGCGAGCGGGCGGACGGTCAGGCCCGCCTGGGTGGCGCGGGCGATGCTCGCGCAGCCGATGCCGCTCTCCGGCCCCGTGCGCGGCACCCACGCGGGCATGTCTCCGAAGGCCGTCACCTTCTGCTGCTCCAGGAAGGCCGCGTCCACCCAGGTGAAGCGCGCGTCGCTCCCGGTGGCCGCGCGGATGTCCTCCAACATGCCGCGCATCTTCAGGGTCCTCAGGGGACCGGTGACGTTGAAGATGCCCATGGAGCGGCGCTCCACGTTCCGGATGATGAAGGCCGCCAGGTCGCGCGCGTCGATGACCTGCACCGGATCCTCTCCGTCGCCGGGGGCCAGCACCTCGCCGCCCTTGGCCACCCGCAGCGGCCAATAGGTGAAGCGGTCGGAGCCGTCGTCCGGCCCCACGATGAGGCCGGGGCGGATGTTGAGGGCGCGGCCGGGCAGCGCGGCCTCCGCGGCCTTCTCGCACAGCGCCTTGAGCGCGCCGTAGCTCTCGTCATTCACCACCTCGGTGGTCTCATCCGGGATGGTGGCGACGGCGTCCGACTCGTTGAGGTCCTTCTTCGTCATCTCCTTGTAGACGGACACGCTGGAGATGAAGACGTACTGCCCCACGCGCGGGGCGAGCAGCTCCGCGGAGGCCTTCACGATGCGCGGCACATAGCCGGACGTGTCGATGACGGCGTCCCACTCGCGGCCCTCCAATGCCTTCAGGCCCTCGCCCTTGTTGGGGTCGCGGTCGCCCTGCAACTTCTCCACGTCCGGGAAGAGGCCCGGGTTGGATTTGCCGCGGTTGAAGAGCGTGAGCGTGTGGCCTCGGGCCTGCGCCACCTGCACCAGCGCGGGCCCCAGGAACCGCGTGCCTCCCAGGATGAGGATGCGCAGGGGCTTGCCCGGAGCGCTGTCCGCCTCCTTGTCGGGGCTGGGCGCGAGGCCCGCCTTCGAGGACGACGCACAGCCCAATGCCTGGACCGCGCCCAACGCGGCCGCCGCTTGCATCACGCTTCTTCGGGACAGCTTCATGCCGTGGTTCCTCCAGGGAGGGTCGCCTGCTGTTGCACTGCTTCCGGGACGCGCGCGCGCTGCTGGCGCGACAGGTAGAAGGCCACCGCCAGCCACAGCGCGGCCACCGGCAGCGCCGCCAGGGACAGGCCCGTCATGCCCAGGCCCAGCGCGGTGAGGCCGCCCTGCAGCCACGCGCTCACCGTGTCGCTGCCGCGGTACACGACCGTGTCGATGAAGCTCTTGGACTTGTAGCGGGCCTCGCGGTCCACGGTGGTGAAGAGGATCTCTCGCGACGGGCGCTCCAGCGCGTAGTGGCTCGCGCCCCGCAGCGACTTCACGCCGATGAGCACCGCGAGCACCGGCGCGAACGCCAGCACGCCAAAGCCCACCAGCGTGAGCACCGGCGCCACCGCCATCGCCACGCCCAGCCCCAGCCGGGAGATGACCCGCCCGGTGACCAGCGTCTGGAGCCCCAGGGTCAGCACCTGCACCCAGAAGTCGATGTCCGCGAAGGCCGCCGTGCGCGCCGCCGCGTCCTTCGCCATCGACGCCACCAGCTGCACCTCCTGGTAGTACAGGAACGTGGAGGTGGCCGCGTACAGCAACACCTGGAGTCCCAGCGCGAGCAGGAACGGCGAGCGCACCAGCAGCTTCAGGCCCGCCAGCATCCCGCCGCCCACCGGGCCCTCGCGCGTGGCGGGCTGGTGCTGGACGTCCCGCGCCCAGTGGCCCAGGCGGCGCACGCACTGCGCGCTCACCTCCAGCATCACCGCGGACAGGAGGATGAGGTTCACCGGCCCCACGCCCTCCGCCAGCCGCCCCACCAGGAACGGCCCGACAATCATCCCCGTCGTGCCGCCCGCCGCGATGAAGCCGAAGAGCCGCTTGCCCTGGTCGCTGGCGAACACGTCCGCCATGAAGCTCCAGAAGATGGAGACGACGAACAGGTTGTAGACGCTCAGCCAGACGTAGAAGGCCCGCGCCACGCCCTCGCGCGCCACGCCCCACTTGAGCAGCGCGAAGAACGCCAGCAGGTTGAAGAGGAAGAAGCGGTAGACGCGCGGCACCACCACCCGCCGGGGATAGCGCGCCACCAACGCGGAGAAGGCCGGCACCGCCAGCAGCATCACGACGAAGGTGACCGTGAAGAGCCAGGGCAGGTGCTTCACGTCCCCCGCGGTGCCCATCTCGTTTCGGATGGGCCGCAGGATGGCGTAGCCGCACATCAGCGTGAAGAAGTAGAGGAACGCTCCGAGGACCGCCCCCACCTCCTCGTCACGGACGTCCACGAAGCGCTTGAGCATGATGGCGGCGCCCTCAACGCCCGCGTGGGCAGGCTATTCCCTGTCCCCCCGGCTGGGGAGGGGGCGCTACTTCGCGGCGAGGATTTCGCGCACGGCGGCCTCCACGCGGGGCAGGGCCTCCTCGATTTCGGCGACGGAGGTGGCGCCCACGGAGAGGCGGAACCAGCCGGACTCCTCCGCCAGACCGAACGCCTGGAAGGGCACCACCGCGAAGCGGGCCTTCTCCAGGAGGCGCTTGCGGATGGCGTCATTGGTCGCGAGGCCATCCCGGCCCACCAGGTCGAACTGGACGGAGAGGTAGATGGCGCCCTGCGGCGCGATGGCGCGCACCGGCAAGCCGGCGTCCTTCATGCGCTGGAAGCCCTTGTAGAGGGCCTCCAGGCGCGCATCCACGCGCTGGCGCATGGTGTCGAGGAAGGACTCGGTGGCCTGTGTGTCGTCCAGATACCGCGCGGTGGCGACCTGTTCGGCCTTGGGGGCCCAGGCGCCCACGTGGCCCAGCACGTCGCGCATGCGGGCGATGAGGGTGGGCGCGCCCACGCCCCAGCCCACGCGCACGCCGGTGGCGGCGAAGGCCTTGCTGATGCCGTCCACGAACACGGTGTAGGGCGCCATCTCCGGCACCAGCTCCACGGGCGTCACGTGCTTCGTGCCCCCGAAGCTGAGCACCCAGTAGATGTGGTCGTACATCAGGATGAGGGGCTTCTGGCCCCGGCCCTCGCGCGCGCGGTTCTCCGCCACGATGCGCTCGCAGATGGCGCGCAGCGCGGCCGGATCCACCATGGTGCCGGTGGGGTTGAGCGGGCTGCACAGGCACAGCAGGCGCGCGGTGGACAGGTGCGGCTCCAGCTGCGCCAGCGTGGGCATGAAGCCCGCGTCCGCGTCCGTGGTCACCACCACGCTCTTCGCGCCCAGCATGTGCGCGTAGTGGTTGTTGTTCCACGACGGCACCGGGTAGACGACGACGTCGCCCGGGTCGAGCACCGCGCGGTACGTGGCGTAGATGATGGGCCGCGCGCCGCCCGCGATGACGATGCCCTCCAGCGGGTACTTCAGGCCCAGCGAGCGCTCGTAGAAGCGCTGCACGGCCTGGCGCAGCTCCAGCACGCCGTCGGACGGCGGGTAGTTCGTCTCACCGGCCTGGAGCGCGGTGCCAATCTGGTCGCGCAGGCCGTCCGGGACGGGGAACTCACGCGGGCTGAAGTCGCCCACTGTCAGGTTGCAGACCTTGTTGCCCTTCGCCACGAGCTCGCGGATCTCCGCGGCGATGCGGAGGATTTCGCTGCCCACGAGTCCGCGCACCATGGTGCCCACGGTGGTGTCGTCGCGGGAGGGACGCGGGAGGGAGGTCAGGTCGAGGGCCATGGGGCGGAGGTCTCCAGTGCGCGAGAGGGGGGCCCACGGGGGTCGGGGCCCGGCGGACCCTATACGCAACCGGACGAAGCCGGCGCATCTTCCATGTTCCCAGCGGCCCCGGTGTGCGAGGAAGCGGGAAGTCCCTGGGGGACGTGGCCGAGGTGGAAGACCGGAGGAACGGGATGCGCCTGCGACATGGGCTGTACGCGCTGGGGCTGGCTTGCGGACTGCTGGGCACGGGCTGCCAGAAACAGGAGCCGCCGACCGTGCCCATGGACGTCCCGGCGGTGCCTCCGCCCGCCAACACCGTGCCCCGGGAGGGCCCGGCCGCCGCGGCGCCGCCGGTGCACCGGGTGCTGGACGCGGTGGCGGCCCCAGCGAACGCGGCCGGCGCGACGGACTCCACGTGGACCACGGAGCCGGTGGAGACACCACGCGGCGAGCCGCCCGCCGTCACGCTGCGCGCGGTGCGCATCGGCACCCACGAGGGCTACGACCGCACCGTGTTCGAGTTCGACGGCCCCCGCCTGCCGGGCTACCACGTGGCGTACGTGAAGACCCCGGTGCAGCAGTGCGGCTCCGGAGACGACGTGACGCCCCCGGGGGAGGCCGCGCTGGAGGTGCGCTTCACTCCGGCCCGGGCGCACGACGACCAGGGGCAGGCCACGGTGGCGCAGCGCACGCTCAAGCCCGTGCTGCCGTCCGTGCTGGCGCTGGAGCGCCTGTGCGACTTCGAGGGCGAGGTGACGTGGGTGCTGGGCACCGCGCGCCGGGCCCCCTTCCGCGTGCTGGAGCTGAAGGACCCCATGCGCCTCGTGCTGGACGTGCGGCACTGAGGCGCGACGAGCGGCTACTTCTTCGGCGGCTGCGCGCGCTTCTTCGCGATGAGCTCGCGCGCGTCGCGCTCCGAGTCCGCGAAGTCCACGTCCACCGTCCACTTCCCGGTGAAGTACAGCGCCAGCATCAGCGCCTTGGCGCCCGCGCGCTGGAGCGGCCCCGTGCCCAGGTAGACGTGGCCCCGGAACCACTCCGCCTTCGCCTGTGACACCAGCAGCTCGCGCGAGTCCTTCTCGATGTTGGAGTTCGACACGTCGGAGATGAGGTACACCGGCCCGTCCGCCGACACCTCCTTGCAGATCTCCAACACCTTCTTCGAGTCCTCCAGCTTCGAGGGCCCGTTGAACTTCATCACCAACAGGTCCGGCGCTTCGAAGTACGCGCGATGCGTCCCGAATTCCCACTCACGAAGATTCGCCACGCGGTCCCTTCCTCATCCAGATCAAGAAGTGCTTAGGCCGGATAGCATTCAGAACGCGTATTTCAAAAAGGTTCCTGGGCTGATTCCTCTCACCGTGAAAAGGGACCTGCTCTGGGTGACAGCGAGCGCGTCATCTCGGGTCGAGCGCGACGTCTGTCACAGCGGACCCGGGTCGTGACCGGGTGCGGTACGCGGGCGAGGCGCGGGAGCGACGACCACCGCTGCGCGAGGAAGTCCGTCCGCGTCACGCCGGACGGAGGGCTCCGGGCTCGAAGTGGACGGCGAAGCCCGGGGAGCCGTGACGCGGTCGTGGCATGGCGCGCTAGGCGCCATGACGAAGCCGCGACGCCGCACGGTCCAGCCGCTCCAGCAGCTGCGCGTGACGGGTCCGGGCTTCGGCGCCCCCCGCGCGCAGGGCCAGCGCGAGCACCTGCGGCAGGTTGAGGGCGGCCCCCGCGCGCAGGCGCTGCTGGTACTGCTCGGCCCAGTCCTGGGGAATGCGCAGCGACCAGTTGCGCGCGTCCACGGAGCCCGGGGTGTTGTACGTGTCGGGCATGCCCAGCAGGTCCGCGAAGAACACCATCACGCTGCGCGCGCGGCTGGCGAACAGGTCCGCGAACTTCGCCTGCGCGAGCAGCCCCGGGTCCTCCGCGAGCTGTCGCGCGAAGGCCTCCCGTCCTTCCCCTTCGGGATGCAGCCGCTCCGCGAGGTAATCCGCCTGGGCGCGCAGGGCGTGCCTCCACTGCCACTCCGCGACCAGCCGCCAGAGTGACTTCGTGTCGTGGTTGCCCACCATCACCCAGTCCTCGGGGGCCACGTTCTCGCTGCGGTACACGTCCGCGGGGTTGTTCAGGTCCGCCTTCTGCGTGACGCGGAAGCGGCCCAGGCCATCGCGGGCCATCACCCGCGACAGCTCATGGGGAAGCGTGCTCAGCACCTCGCACAGCACGTCCTCCCGGGCCCGGCCGTGCTCGCGGGCCATGCGCACCACGGAGTCGAAGAGGAGCGCGTACCGCCGCACCTGTTCGGGCGTGAGCGACTTCACCCAGCCATCCGCGTAGCGCGGCACCGTGCGGTCCAGCTGCTCCGGAGCCACGATGGCGTAGCGAGCCAGCTCCGGGTGGTCCGGCAGGTCCGGTGAGGAGAAGAGGCGCGCGCCCCCCTGCACGGCGCGCAGCGGATCCAACGTACCCGCGCGGTACACCCACGGACACACGAGCCCATGCGGGTGGTCGATGCGCAGCCCGTCGTACTCGGAGAGCATCTTGCCCAGCCGCGCGTCCATGTAGCTGAGCACCGGCCCGGGCCCGCTGCCATCCGGAGCGATGAACCGCTCCGGGTCGAGCACGGGGTAGTTCCACGGCTGGCCCTCCGGGTTGGTACGGCTGGGCGGCGCCCCCATGAGGTAGTCGCGGAGGAACAGCCCCTGCCGCGCCCAGGTGTCCCGAGGCGAGAAGCCAATCTGCAGGTCGCCGTACAGCTTGAGGCCCCACGCCGCCACGCGCTCCCGGAGCAACCCATGCTGCTCATGCACGAGGAACTGGCGGAAGGCGTACGCCTCCACCGCGTCGGCTTCGCTCGCGAGCAGCTCGCGGATGCGGGCCTCCGCCGCGGCCTCTTCCCCTGGGCGCGGAGCGAAGAGGCGCCCCTCCAACGAATCCGCCCACCCGCGCCAGTCATCCGGCGTGTGCTTCTGGGCGCCGAGCACGTCGAAGAGCGCGTCCGGCTCCAACCACTCGCGGTGCTCCAGGCGGAAGTCGGCGAAGCGCCGGACGAGCGCGAGGATGGACGCGGGAGCCTCCGCGCGGTCGCGCTCGCGACGGAACGTGTCCCAGGCCTCCTGGAGCGCCAGCGCCTGGGACCGGCTCGCATACTGGTAGCGCGCCTCTGGCCCCGCGCCCTCGGGAGCCCCCGCGACGAGCCGGGCCAGCGTCTCGGAGGACAGCAGCCGCCCCCAGGGGCCGTCCGGCTCCGTGAGCGGCGCGAGCGCCACGTCGAGCGTGTTGCGGGAGAACAGCGTGCCGTCATACGGCGACGGGTTGTGCGCGGTGGTCTGCCCCTGCGGCCCCAGCTGGATGCCGGTGAAGCCCAGCGCCCGGGCGAAGTCGAGGAAGCGGGCGGCACCCTCGGAGTACGGCGAGCCCCGGCCCGTGTCCTCGCCAGGGAGGCCGGGGAAGCTGGGGTCATGGATGCTCAGGACCCAGCGGGTGACGCCCAGCGCCTCCAGGGCCTCGGCGATGAGCGAGCGCTGCGAATCAGGCCAGGGGAACAGGGACTCCACACTCCGGACCCTATGGCTCCGGACCCGATGCGCCAACCGTTCCTTTGGGATGACGCGAGCTTCCTCCGGGCGTCAGTCCTGCCGGGCCTGCGGCTGGGGACGCGCCTCACCGCCCCCGTGCACCGGCTCGTGCGCGCCGCCCTTCTCCTTGAACGTCCTGCGCAGCCTGCCGGT